>CAMXQV010000033.1 GCA_947245515.1 uncultured Clostridium sp.
TCATACATTTTGTGTTTTTTGTAATATTTTTGTAATATGATTAAATTTCCCTGGCTATTGTCTTAATTTTGTTGACTAAAAAAATTGGTAATGATATAATAAGGTCGAAAAAAGAGATAAAAAAGTAAAAAGAGTAGAAAAAATAAACGAAAGAATTTTGGAGGAAGGAACAAATGGACAAATTAAAAAGAACCTTATTTATTATAATTATTTTTACAACAATTTCCTATAGTTTTTTAACTGTAATAAATATAAATTCCTTTGCAGTATCACAATCAATTAGCTCGAGTCTTGATTCTTTAAAGGAAAATACATACCCTGGGATAAAAGAAAAAATAAATAATTTAAAATCAAAATATCCAAATTGGAAATTTAAAATTTTATATACAGATTTAGATTGGAAAGATGTAATACTAAATGAATATGTAGGACATGCTTCAGGACCAAGAAATATGATACAAGCAGTTGGAAATTATCAAGAAGCATGGATTTGTTCTTTATGTAATTACAAAAATGGAAATTGGAGATGTGCATCACAAGATGCTATAAAGTATATAATGGATCCACGTAATTCCTTAAATGAAACAGATATCTTCCAATTTGAAGAGTTAACAAATAACACAGCTAATAAAGATGCAATAAAGAAAATAGTAGAGGGTACATTTTTACAAGGACATGCTACAGAAATATTAAATTCTGCTAATAATACAAATATTAATGCTTATTATATAGTAGCTAGATTGTTACAAGAACAATCTAGCAAAGGTTCAGTATTATCTGATGGGTCAAAAGGATATTTTAATCCATTTAATATTCAAGCTAATGGAAATACAGATCAAGAAGTAATAACAAATGGAATAAATTATGCAAAATCACAAGGATGGGATACTTTAGAAAAGGGGATTACAGGTGGAATTAATTTTTTATCTAAAGAATATATAAAAAAGGGACAAAATACTTTGTACTTACAAAAATTTGATGTAGAAAGTTCTGCTAATGGATTATATTGGCATCAATATATGCAAAATTTACTTGCTTCCCAAAGTGAAGGTAGAACTTTAAGAGATACCTATAAGGATATTAATGCAATAAATTCTTCACATACTTTTATAATTCCTGTGTATAAAAATATGCCTTCTAAAGCTTGTGCTAAACCTAATGAAAGTACATCATCATCTTTATCTGGAGATATCGTTAAAGTTAATGTAACTAATTCTCTTAATTTGAGAAATGCTCCTAATGGAACTGTAATTGGACGTTTGTATAAAGATGAAATTGTAACTAGAATTGAAAAGGCTTCTTCTAGAAATGGTAAAACGTTTTGGGATAAAGTTAGAAAATCAGATGGTACAGAAGGTTATGTTGCAAGAGAGACTGATGTTGATGAAAGTCAATATAAATTGTATTTAGTTCCAGTAAAAGAAGAAAATAATAATTCTGAAACTAACACATTAAAAGAGATAAATACAAGTAGTATAAAAGTAAAAAATAGCAATAAAGAAATTACAATAGCTTCAAATATAACTGTACAAGATATTGTTAAAGCCTTAGGAAAGGTTACAGTTAAAGACAAAAATGGTCAAATTATAACTGGAACAACAAAAGTCGGAACAGGAGCAACAGTTAACAAAGCTTATAAGGTAATAAAAAAAGGTGATGTTAATGGTGATGGAGAAATAAATTCAGCAGATTTATTAGGTATCCAAAAACATCTTCTTGGAGTAAAAAATCTAATGAATACAATATATGGTGCTGGAGCAGATGTAAATAAAGATGGAACTATTAATTCAGCAGATTTATTAAAAATACAAAAATATTTATTAGGAGTATCTAATATTGATATTTAGTTAGGAGAATTTAGATGAAAAGTAAATTAAAATTATTAATTATAATTATTTTCTCATTTTGTTTATTCTTTTTATGGAATATAAATTCAGTATTTGCAGCAAGTGCAAATATATCAGGAAAGACATCAGTACAAAAAGGAGAAAGTGTAACAATTACAGCAACTGTAAATGCTGGTGCATGGAATTTGACTTTAACAGGTGCAGGACAATCTGTACAGTTAGTAGGACAAACAAATACAACAGGTAATTCAACAGCTTCAAAAAGTATAACTTTTGTAGCAAATTCTAATACTACTTTTACCCTAACAGGAGAAATAACTGATTATAGTGATGAAATATCTAGACCAGTTACAAAATCTACAACAATAAAAGTAAGTGAAAAAAATCCAACAACATCTATACCATCAACAACTACTACTTCACAGAATAACAATCCATCAACTGTAGCAAATACAAATCAAAGTAATAATAAAAAATCAAGCAATGCAAATTTAAGTAATCTAGGAATAAGACCAAATGACTTTTCAGGTTTTAGATCCAATAAGACAAGCTATAGTGTAACAGTACCAGAAGAGGTAGAAACAGTAGAAGTATATGCAAAAGCACAAGACCCAAAATCAAAAATATCTGGAATAGGAAAAAAGAAATTACAAAATGGAAAAAATACAGCAACAATTACTGTAACAGCAGAAGACGGAACTAAAAAAAGCTATACAATAAATATAACTAGAAAAGGAGAAGAAGAACAAAAACAAGATGATGAAGAAAAAAAAGAAGATGGTGAGCAGGGAGAGAAAAATGGAGATACAATAGAAGCAAAGGGACTAGCAAAATTGGAGCTTGGAGATTTAAAGATATCTCCAGAGTTTCATAGTGAAATATATGAATATACTATAAACTATACAGGAGAAGAAACAAAATTAGATATAAATGCAGTTGCAACAGATGAAGAATATAAGGTAGAAGTTTTAGGAAATGAAGATTTGAAAGATGGAGAAAATATAATTACCATATTAGTATCTGATGCACAAGCAAATAATATTGCAACCTATCAAATAACTGTAAATAAAAATGTAACAGAAGAAGCTGGAATACAGGAAGAACAACCACAACAAAAAGAAGGCGAAACGCAGAAAAAAATAATAATAGGGTGTGGTATAGCAATTGGTGTAACTATATTAATAATTATTGTAATAATTTGGCGTAGAAGGAATAGAGACTGGGAAGAAGATGAAGACGATATAGCCTTTTATAATCATAATAATCAATTAGAAGATTTTGATGAAAATATGAGATATAAAGGTAGTTATATTCCTAGCAAAGTAGAGAATAAAGTAGAAAATAGAGAAAATAGAAAAGTAGTAAAAGAAAAGTATTTAGAAAATTACAACAAAAGAGACATAGAATGGGAAGAAGATAATTTCAGAAAAAGCAAAAGTAGAGGAAAAAGATTTAAATAAAAAAACAGAACTCCTAAAAGAAAGGAGTTCTTTAAGTTTGTAGATTAATCTACAAATTTAATAGGTATAAGGATTAGCAACATCCTCCTCTACCACCACCGCAACAACAGCAGATTAATAATATAAGGATTATAATCCAGCAACAATCATCACCAAACCCGAATCCGCCGCATCCTCTATTTTCTGGCATAGTCTAGACCCCCTTTCATATAATTGATTTCTTTTTCTTTTGTTGTTTCCTTTGTATGATATATCATATGAGAAAAATAAAAATGTGTTACAGGAATAAAAAAACTTTTATTAAATTTATTTAAACAGAAACTTTATCTTATGTAATTAACTGCTTAAAGACTTTTAGAAACTTATGAATAATTAAAGTAGAGTATTGAAAAAATATAAAAGATTATGATATAAATAAGAAAAGATGTATTAAGAAAATTGCATAAAATACACAAAGAATTTTTATTTATAAAATAAAAAAAGGAGAAATATTTTGGAATTAGAAATAAAGAAAAAAGAATCAATAGCAGAAGTTCTTGAGATATTAGGTTATATGGAAGATGAAGAAGTAAATAAAATTCCATCTGAAATAATAAATAAGATTACTGTGAAAATAAGTCTTGAAAGCAATTCCTTTAAGCAATTGTTTGAAAAGGAACAGTTTGTTACTAAAGGTAAATATAGTGGAAAAAAATAACAAAGTAGGATATTAAAGAGATTTTAGGTTTAGTATCCCGTTCAGAAGTTAATTATGTTACTAATCTATTTAGACAAGTAATACAAATAGTATCTTCACAAAGAGAAGAAGGTAGAGAGTAAATAACGTTAGATAACACAGTTTTTATTATATATGGAGGGTTTATAGAATGGATAAACAAATTTACTTAAATAAAGATAATCGGAATAACACTAATAGCTTTAATAATAACAATAATAGTATTAATAATTTTAGTAGGAGTAACAATAATAACTCTAACAGGAGAAAATGGAATAATTCGGAAGGACAAGTAAAGCAAGAGAAAAGTATAGTTATGCAGAAGCAAAAGAAACATTACAGATATGGTTATTAGAAGTAAAAACAAGAATAATATCAGAGGAGAAAAGGCAGACAGTTATAACAGATTGTAAAGAACTGGAAGGTAAAGAGGGGATTACCAAAGTTGAATATATAATAGAAGGAGTCCAAGAGGAGGAAGAAGCTAAATATGCCATAATTATTTATAAAGGCTATGAGTTTAAAATAGATAAGGAATTAATAATAAATAGTGAGAAACAGAGTATTGAGGAAGATAACACAGAACTAAAGGAATATAAAGAAAAAATAGCAGAAACGCTTACAACTTTAGGAATAAAAACTTCTTATATACAAACATCTGATAATTATATAAATAATATAAAAATATTAGCAGATAAAAATTTAAAAGAGGGGAAAGAATCCGATATAGTACTAATTAAATCAAATTTAAATTCCAGATATATCCAAACTCTATCACTAGCTAACATAGAAGATTATGAAAATTTTGATGAAGAAGACTTTATAATTGTAAATAAAAATATGGGTTATGCAAATTATAGTGATGCAGAAGATATTAGTACAATTACAAAATCCTATAACAAGCAAACAGGTGAATTAATTTTGGGTAAGCAAAAAAACTTTGCTAGTAAATTTTCGTGGACCTTTTGGAACAATTATGATTTATATGCAATAAAAAGAAAAAACGAAATAATAGATAAAAGTAATTCAACAAATAATAAAAAAGAAACTTTAATGGAATTTAAATATAAAATAGCCAAGACTCTAGAAGAATATGGAATAAAAAACGATGAAGAAAGTCCTATAATAGATAAATCCAAAGAAGAAATTTCAGAATATATAAAAGCAATTGCTAGAAAGAAGTTTAATGAAGGTGTGTCAACCTTTATGGTGCTAATAAAAGATGATCTTAGTAGCAGAGATACTCAGACAGTTTTAGTTACAAATCTAGAAGGATATACTAATTTAACTATTGATGATTTTTTAATAGTTAATAAAAATATGTTATGGATTAGAACAAATGATGGAGAAGATATTACTACAATGTCAAAAAGTTATGAGCAAAATACAGGTACTCTAAGCTTTGGAAAGCAAAAATCCTATTCAGATATTTTTACTTTTTATAATAGTTATAAGGTATACTTTTTAAAGAAAAAGGTAATTAATTTAGAAGAATATGTACAAATATAAATATGGAGGATTGTATAAATGGATAACCCTATCTTATTAAGCAAAGAAAAAAATAGTCGGAATAACGTTAATTGTCTTAGTAATAATAATAATAGTAGTATTATTATTATCAGGAATATCAATAATAACTCTAACAGGAGAGAGTGGAATAATTAATAGAATAAAAATAGCAAGAGAAAAAAATAAATATACAACAGCAGAAGAAAAAGTAAAACTAGCAGTGATGGCATCAATTGGAGAAAATACGAATTTAGATAAAGCTTTATTAAAAGAAAATATAAATAAAATAGATGGTTTGCATAGCAAAGTAAATGAAATAAATTATGACTTAACCATAATAGTAGATGGTTATGAATTTAAGATAACAGAATTAGGAAAAGTAACAAGCACAGGAGAGATAGCAAATAAATTGCCAGAAAATACACCAACAACAGATGCAGGAACGGAAGTAGCAATAAAAGATAGTTGGCTAACAGATACAATAAGAATAGTAAAAACAGAAAATGGAGAAGAGAAAGAAGTAACAAAAGTAGCATCAGTATATGCAGTATCAGCTGGAAATGGTGAAACAGTACCAGTTCCATATGGATTTTATTATGTAGGTGGAAATTTAAAAACAGGAGTAGTAATATCAGATCAGGAAAGTGATAAATACGGCAAAGGAGTAGAAAAGGGCACAGATAAAACCTCACATGAATATGCACCAAAGTTAAAAGGAAACCAATTTGTATGGATACCATGTGACATAGAAGGCTATAAAAAATACAATTGGGGAGGATATAGCATTAATTCATGGGATACCTCAACAAATACTGCTGAAAAAACACAAATATTAAAATATGGTGGATTTTATGTAGGTAGATATGAAGTAGGAACAAGTGAAGTAAAATTTAAAAATAATTTAAAAATAGAAGATGGAATAGCAACCTCAGGTTGGTTAAATAATGCTTATATTGTAAGTAATACTACAGAAGATAGTAAGCCAACAAGTAAAGCAAATGAAATACCATATTATAGTGTGAATTTTGAAACAGCAAAAACAATGTCGGAAAGAATGTATAATACAAATTCAGTTCATAGTGGACTACTTACAGGAACACAATGGGATGTAATGCTAAACTATATAAGTAATGAAGAAAATAAAAATATATCAAAGGCTAGCGATGAAAATTACTATAAGGATTTAAAAACAGATAATGGATGGGGAAATACTCAAGATGTTTCCTTAAATAATTGTAGAGGAAAATATAGTTCAATAAATGGGTCAGTAATATCACAATGGAAAGATAACCTTGAGGAAAAGAAAATTCAGTCAACTTGGGTAATCTTAACAACTGGTTCAACAGAAGATGTAAAAAAGAAAAATATATATGATGTATTAGGTAATTTGCGAGAGGCAACGCAAGAAGCTGTGCAAAGTGGATATTATATGTTTAGAGGAGGTTGTATTTTATCAAATTCTTCATCTGCAGCAGCATGTTATCGAGAGGCACTGCCAATATCAGATACAGGTACACCTAGTGGATTTAGAGTTGCTTTGTTTATTAAATAAAGAATAGAGAAAAATAAAGTTTCGATTTATACAAAAATCGAAACTTTTAAAGTATGTTCGCTTTTTTAATAAATGTAAATGTGATAAAATTTAATCATCAAAAGGAGAAAAAAAGGATGAAATCAAAAAAAGTAGCAGAAATATTTAGTGATTATAAAACAAGTTCAAATATACAACATGCAGAAATAAAAACCTTAAATGTAGTAAAAAAAACAAATACCTTACAAGTAATAATATATTTTGACGAATGGATAGAAATAAAAGAAATATGGTATTTTGAAAGATTTTTAAAAGAAAGATTCAAATTTGAAAATATAGACATAAGCATAGAATACCATGAAGATGTAGAAAAAAAGCAAATAAAAGATGAATGGAAAAATATAATAGCATATATGTCACACAAATATCCACTAACAAAACCAATGTTATTACTAAAAAGTGACCTAGAAGAAAAAGAAAAAGAAATACTAATAAAAATGCACATAAAAGGAGCAGAATTCCTAAAAGCAAAAAAAACAGATAAAGAACTAGCAAAAGTACTAAAAAACCTATATGGAAAAGAATATAAAATAGAATTAGAAGAACAAGTTACAAAAGAACAAATACAAGAAATAAAAGAAAACCTAAAAAAAGAAGAAGAACAAATAATATCCAAAATAGAAGAAGAAAACAAACAGCTAATAAAAGAAACAGGAAACGAAGTACCAGAATATAAAGATGTTGATTATAGACCACCAATAGATATAGAAGGATACATACCACAAGAAGGAGAAGAAAGCAACATACCAATAGAAATGCATGAGGAAACTGAAATTAAACAATATATAATAGGGAAGCCATCAAAAGCAAAAGAAAATAATAAAAAGATAAAAGAAATTACTTCAGATGATGGAAAAGTAACATTAGAGGGAAGAATTGTAAACTGTGAAGTAAGAGAAACAAAATCAAGAAAAGGAATGATAATATTTGATTTATATGATGGAACAGGAACAATTACATGCAAATCCTTTTCAAAAGATTTAGCAGAAGGACAAGAAATAACAGAAAAATTAAAAAATGCAAAAGCAATTAAAATAACAGGAAAAGCGGGATTAGACACATATGTAGGAGATGTAACAGTAATTGCAAATATCATAATAGAGACAAATGCAGAAGTTCCAGAATTACCAACAGAAGAGGAAGAAGAAGACACACCATTAATACTAGGAACATCGCAAAACATAACAGAAGAAATAGTAAAAGTAGTAGATTTAGGAGTAGACGATGGAAAAATTGCATTACAAGGAGAAGTAATATATTCAGAAGATAGAACTCTAAAATCAGGAAAAACGCTATTTAGTTTTGATTTATATGATGGGACTAGTACTATTACATGTAAAGCTTTTTTAGAAAAAGATAAAGCTAAAAAAACAATGAAAAGAATTCAAAAATCAAAGGGAATTAAACTAGCTGGAACAGTACAGATGGATACATTTTCAAATGAATTAACAGTAATGGCAAATACAATAATAGAAACAGAAGCAATAAAAAAGGAAACAAGACAAGATAATAGCGAAGTAAAAAGAGTAGAATTACATATGCATACACAAATGAGTCAAATGGATGCAATGACATCAGCAACAGACTTAATAAAAAGAGCAAGGAAATGGGGAATGAAATCGATAGCAATTACAGACCATGGAGTAGTACAAGCCTTTCCAGAAGCACATAAATTACTAGGATATGACAATCCAGACATGAAGATAATCTATGGAGTAGAAGCCTATTTAGCACCTGACAAAAACTCAATAGTAACAAATGCAAAAGGACAAGATATAGATACTACCTATTGTGTATTAGACTTAGAAACAACAGGATTTTCAGCTACTACAGAAAAAATAACAGAAGTAGGAATAATGAAAGTAAAAAATGGAGAAGTTTTAGAAGAATTTAGTTGTTTTGTTAATCCAGAAAAACATATCCCACAAAGAGTATCTGAAGTAACAAATATAACAGACGAAATGGTTGCAGATGCAGAAACCATAGACAAAGTATTTCCAAAAATTTTAAACTTTATTAAAGACTCTGTTTTAGTTGCACATAATGCACCCTTTGACATAGGATTTTTAAAGCAAAATGCAAAAAATCTTGGATACGAGTTTGATTACACCTATTTAGACACCTTAAGTTTAGCAAAAGACTTATTTCCTGATTATAAAAAATATAAATTAGGAAAAATAGCAGAAAACTTAGGAATAAAAGTAGAAGTAGCACATCGAGCTTTAGATGATGTAGATACAACTGTAAAAGTATTTAGAGTAATGATGGACATGTTAAAAGAAAAAGGTGCAAAAAAGATAGAAGATATAGATAAAGTTAGTAGTACAGAAGAAGCAAAAAAAGAAGCCTATAAAAAACTAAAAACATATCATGCAATAATACTAGCAAAAAATTATGTAGGTTTACGAAATTTATATAAATTAGTATCCTATTCACATTTAGACTACTTTTATCGTAGACCTCGTATTTTAAAAAGTTTATTAGAAAAATATAGAGAAGGCTTAATATTAGGAAGTGCTTGTGAAGCAGGAGAATTATATCAAGCAATTGAATTACGGAAAAACAGATGATGAAATAGAAGAAATTGCAAACTTTTATGATTATTTAGAAATTCAGCCAATAGGAAATAATGAATTCTTAATAAGAAATGAAATAGTAAAAGACGAAGAAGCCTTACAAGACATAAATAGAAAAATAGTAGAACTTGGAGAAAAACTAAACAAACCAGTAGTTGCAACTTGTGATGTACATTTTATGGATCCACAAGATGAAATATATAGAAGAATATTAGAAGCAGGACAGGGGTATCAAGATGCAGATAATCAAGCACCACTATATTTAAGAACAACAGAAGAAATGCTTAAAGAATTTGAGTATTTAGGAAAAGAAAAGGCCTATGAAGTAGTAGTAACAAATACAAATAAAATATCAGATATGTGTGATAGAATTAGTCCAATTTCACCAGAAAAATGTCCACCACACATTCCAGGTTGTGAACAAACTATAAAAGATATTGCATACTCTAAAGCACATGAATTATATGGTGACCCCTTGCCAGAAATTGTACAAACAAGACTTGACAAAGAATTAGATTCAATAATAAAAAATGGCTTTTCCGTAATGTATATAATAGCCCAAAAACTAGTATGGAAATCAAACGAAGATGGTTACATAGTAGGTTCAAGAGGGTCTGTTGGTTCATCTTTTGTTGCAAACATGACAGGAATAACAGAAGTAAATTCTTTGCCAGCACATTATAGATGTCCAAATTGCAAATTTTCAGACTTTACAGATTATGGATATAAAAATGGCTTTGACTTGCCAGATAAAGAATGTCCAAAATGTGGACATAATTTAGATAAAGATGGAATGGATATTCCCTTTGAAACTTTCTTAGGTTTCAATGGAGATAAAGAACCAGATATTGACTTAAACTTTTCAGGAGAATATCAAGCAAAAGCACATAAATATACAGAAGTTATCTTTGGAAAAGGAACTACCTTTAAAGCTGGAACAATAGGAACAATAGCTGACAAAACAGCCTTTGGATATGTAAAAAAATATTATGAAGAAAGAAATATACCAATAAATAGAGCAGAAACACTAAGAATATCAACTGGATGTACAGGAATAAAAAGAACCACAGGTCAGCATCCAGGAGGAATTATAGTAGTGCCTAAAGGTAGAGAAATTTACGAATTTTGTCCAGTGCAACATCCAGCAGATGATCCTAACTCAGATATTGTAACAACTCATTTTGACTATCACTCAATAGATCAAAACCTATTAAAGTTAGACATTTTAGGACATGATGATCCAACTATGATTCGTATGTTACAAGATATTACTGGAAAAGATCCAACAAAAGTACCCTTAGACGATAAAGAAACAATGTCAATTTTTAGCTCAACAGATGCCTTAGGAGTAACAAAAGATCAAATTCATTCAGAGGTGGGAAGTTTTGGTGTACCTGAATTCGGAACAAAATTTGTAAGAGGAATGTTAGTTGATACAAAGCCTAAAACTTTTGACGAATTAATTAGAATATCACGGATTATCTCATGGTACAGATGTGTGGCTTGGAAATGCACAAAGTTTAATAGAAGCGGGAACAGTAACACTTCAAGATGCAATATGTTGTCGTGATGATATAATGATTTATTTAATAAAAATGGGATTGCCACCAAATCCGGCTTTTAAAATAATGGAAACAGTACGTAAAGGTAAAGCTTTAAAAGATCCAGCAAAATGGGAAGAATATAAAGCTTTAATGAAAGAACATGATGTACCAGATTGGTATATAAAATCTTGTGAAAAAATAAAATACATGTTCCCAAAAGCCCATGCAGCAGCATATGTTACAAATGCCTTTAGAATAGCATGGTTTAAAGTACATGAGCCTTTGGCATATTATGCATCTTATTTTTCAATTAGAGCAGATGAATTTGATAGTGATTGTATGATTTTTGGTAAAGAAAAGGTAAAAAATAAGATGAAAGAAATTGACTTACAGGGAAATAATGCTACTACAAAAGATAAAAATATGTATGCAATTTTAGAACTAGTTTTAGAAATGTATGAAAGAGGTTTTGAATTTTTACCAATGGACTTATATAAATCTCATTCCACAAAATTTTTAGTAGAAGATGGAGCTATTCGTCCACCTTTAAATAGTATTCCAGGTCTTGGAACAGTTGCTGCAGTAGGAATTGAAAACGCACGTGAAGAAGGAAAATTTATGTCTATTGATGACCTAAAAATTCGATCAAAAGTTGGAAATTCTGTAACAGATGTTTTAAAAAAGTATGGATGTTTAAAGGGTATGAGTCAAAGTAATCAAATGAGTTTATTCGGATAAAATTAAAGAAATAATGAAGATAATTTATAATTTTTTTCATTAAGGTAAAAAATGATATTAATTAAATTTTGTTCTTTAAAAGAGAGGTTTAATAAAATGAAAATATTAATTAAAAATTGCAATTTAATATCAATGGAAGAGAAAAGGGAAAAACTTGAAGAAAATATTGATATATTAATTGAAGATAAAAAGATAGTAAAAATACGAAAAGATATAGAGGAAAAAGTAGATAAAACAATTAATGCAACAAATAAAATAATTATGCCAGGTTTTATAAACACACATTCACATATAAGTATGAGCATATTTAGAGAAACAGTAGATGGTTATAAAACACAAGCTTGGTTAAAAGAAGAAATTTGGCCAAGAGAAGAAAAATTACAAGAAGAAGATATCTATTATGCGACACTATTATCATGTATAGAAATGATAAAAACAGGAACTACAACAGTAAATGACATGTATTTTATGACAGAAAAAATTATAGAAGCAGCTCTAAAAGCAGGAATTAGGTTACAAACTACTAGAACTTTAATGGGATATGAGGAAAAAGATGAACAAAGAATAAAAGAACTGGATGATTTAATAAAAAAATATAAACAAGATACAATTAGTTTTAATGTTGGTATACATGGATTATATACAAGTAATGAAAACTATGTAAAAAAATGTATTAAATATGCAGAAGAAAAAAAATTGCCAATTCATATGCACTTTTGTGAGAATGAACAAGAAAGAAAAGATATTAAAAGAGAATATAACGTAAAAAGTCCTATAGAAGTCATTAAAAGAGATTTTAATAAAACACACAATATTTTAGCACATAGTGTAAAATTAGATAATCAAGATATAAAAGAATTAAAGAAGACAAATTCATATGTATCACACTGTCCAATAAGTAACTTAAAATTAGGATGTGGTGTAGCAAAAATAAAAGAAATGTTAGAAAACAATATATGTGTATCCTTAGGAACAGATGGACAGGGAAGTGGAAGTAACTTAGATATGTTTGAAACCATGAAATTCACAGCCTTATTACAAAAGGGAATTAACGAAAGCCCAGAAGATTTACCAGCCTATGAAGTATTAAAAATGGCAACAATTAATGGTGCAAGAGCCTTAAGCTTAGACAAAATAATTGGTAGTATAGAAGAAGGAAAAATAGCAGATATTATTATGATTAATTTAGATGGAATATTAACACAACCTATAAATAATGTTTTTGCAGAAATCGTATATAATGTAAAAGGTTCAGAGGTTGAAATGACAATGATTAATGGAAAAATAGTAATGGAAAATAAAGAAATTAAACAAATAGATGAAAATACAGTTATTGAAAAATGCAATAAAGTAATACAAAAAATATCAAAATAGAAAGAGAGAAAGCTATGATAGAAAATTCAATAAATATTAATCAAATCCTTTCAATAAAAAACATAATAATATATTTCATAGTAATAAATATAATAGGATTTTTCATAATGTGGTTAGACAAATATAAAGCTAAAAAAGGAAAATGGAGGATACCAGAAAAGACTTTATTTATAATAACAGCTTTGGGTGGCGGAATAGGAACAACAATAGGAATGTATACCTTTAGACATAAAACACAAAAACTAAATTTTATAATAGGATTTCCTTTTATAACTATATTAGAAATAGTTACAATAATCTATTTTTTTATACAATAGGAAAGTAATATTTTCCTATTGTATAATTTTTTGAGAAAATAAGTACACATAAACACTTAAAAAAATAGGCAAAAAATGTATAAAATAAAAAATATTATGAAAATTGTGAACAAATTGTAAACTTAAAGTTAGTAAAATAAGTTGTTCACAAAGTTATCCACACTATCCACATACAATGTGGATAGTGTGCAAAAAGTAAGAAAAAAATAAAAAAGATAACATAAAATAAGAAAGATAACATAATAAACGATTTTTCATATTATAATAATATATGCACAAATTAGGAGGAATACTAATGTTAAATAAATTAAGATGTATATTACAAAGAAAATCTTGTAGATGTATGGATAGATATGATATAAATATGGAACAGTTACAACAAATGGTTCAAAAAGGTGCAATATTAGTAGATGTTAGAAGTCCACAAGAATATGAAGAAGGACATTTAGAAAATAGTGTTCTGATTCCAGAATATGAAATAAAATGTAAAGCATTAAAAATAATACCAGATAAAAAACAATTAATTATTGTTTATTGTAGTTCAGGAATAAGGAGCAAAAAAGCTCAAAGAATATTATGGCAAATGGGATATACAAATATATACAATTTATATCAAGGAATATACTGATCAAGATTTTGAGGACGAAGGAAAAACATAGTTATTATAATGAAAAAATTAAAATTAAGAAGACTAATTTATAAAAAAAATAATGTAAAATTTAAATTTCTTAATAGTAATGATTTTTTCCTCCGTCCCCCTTGAGCTTTTAAAATTAATATGATAAAATAACACATAAATATAACTAAAAAAAGATGGGGGAATAATGGAGGATAGACAGAAAAATATTAGAAATTTTAGTATAATAGCACATATAGACCATGGAAAGTCTACATTAGCTGATAGATTAATTGAAATGACAGGAGTATTATCTAAAAGAGAAATGGAAAGCCAAGTACTAGATAATATGGACATAGAGAAAGAAAGAGGAATAACAATAAAATCACAAGCAGTAAGAATGATTTATAAAGCAAAAGATGGACAAGAATATACTTTCAATCTAATTGATACACCAGGACATGTAGATTTTAATTATGAAGTTTCAAGAAGTTTAGCAGCTTGTGATGGAGCAATTTTAGTTGTCGATTCTAGTCAAGGAGTAGAAGCACAAACACTTGCAAATGTATATTTAGCAATTGATACAAATTTGGAAATTTTACCAATACTAAATAAGATTGATTTACCAAACAGTAGAGTTGATGAAGTAAAAAAAGAGATAGAAGATATTATAGGAATACCAGCAGAAGATAGTCCTTGTATATCTGCAAAATCAGGGTTAAATGTAGAACAAGTATTAGAAAGAATAGTAACAGATTTACCAGCACCTAAAGGTAAGGAAAATGCGAAAACTAAATGTTTGATTTTTGATTCCTATTATGACAATTATAAGGGTGCTTTAGCTTATGTAAGAGTAGTAGATGGTAGTGTTAAAGTTGGAGATGAAATAAAACTAATGGCGACCAACAAAAGCTATACAGTTGTAGAAGTTGGATATTTCCTTCCAGGTTCCTATATGCCAACAAAAGAGATAAAAGCAGGAGAAGTAGGATATATAGCAGCAAGCATGAAAAGTTTGTCAGATATACATGTAGGAGACACAATTACTTTAACTAATAATCCTGCAATAGAACCTCTAAAAGGATACAAAAGAGTAACACCAATGGTATATTGTGGATTATATCCAATTGATGGAAGTCAATATGAAGAGTTAAAAGAAGCCCTAGAGAAGCTAAAACTAAATGATGCAGCTCTAGAATATGAACAAGAAACTTCAGCAGCCTTAGGCTTTGGATTTAGATGTGGATTTTTAGGTTTATTGCATTTAGAAATAATAGAAGAGAGATTAGATAGAGAATTTGATTTAGGACTAATAACAACAGCACCATCTGTTATTTATAAAGTATATAAAACAGATGGAGAAATGCATGAATTATATAATCCAGAAGACTTACCAAAACCACAAGAAATTTCTTATATTGAAGAACCCTTTGTAACTGCAAATATATTAACACCAAAAGAATATGTTGGAAATATTATGGAACTATGTCAAAGAAGACGAGGAATATATATAGATATGAAATATCTTGACGAAAATAGAGTAACTTTAGTTTATGAAATGCCATTAAACGAAATAATATATGACTTCTTTGATAACTTAAAATCTAAAACAAAAGGTTATGCATCCTTAGATTACGAGATGAAAGACTATAGAAAGTCAAATTTAGTAAAATTAGATATATATATAAATGGAGAAATAGTTGATGCTTTAAGTTTTATTGTTCACAAAGATGGAGCCTATGATAGAGGCAAAAAAATGGTAGAAAAATTAAAAACAGTAATACCAAGAAAACTATTTAAAATACCAATTCAAGCAGCAATAGGTGGACAAATAATAGCTAGAGAAACAATATCAGCTATGAGAAAAGACGTATTGGCAAAATGTTATGGCGGAGATATAACAAGAAAGAAGAAATTATTGGAAAAGCAAAAAAGAGGAAAAAAGAAAATGCGTGAAATAGGAAATGTAGAAATACCACAAGAAGCATTTTTAAGCATATTAAAATTAGATGATGAATCATAAAAATAGAAAGGGTGTAAAATGGGAAAAGATTATAAAAAACAAGCTTATAATAAAAACACAAAAGTTCAGGATTTTAAAATTAAGGAAGAAAAAATCTATGATGACCAAGTGGAAGGTAGAAATTCGATTTTAGAATTGTTAGAAAGTGGAAAAGATATAAATAAAATTTTTATAACAAGAGGAGAAAAACATGGTTCAATAAATAAAATAATTGCAATTGCAAAAGAAAGAAAAGTTATGCTTATTGAAAAAGACAAAAGACAAATGGATCAAATAGCACAAACAGAAAATTACCAAGGTGTAATTGCAATTGTACCACCGTTTGAATATTGTGAAATAGAAGACATAATGGAAGAAGCAAATAAAAAGCAAGAAGATCCCTTTGTTTTAATATTAGATGGGATAGAAGATCCTCATAATTTAGGCTCAATAATAAGAACTGCTGAAACAGCAGGAGTACATGGAATTATAATTCCAAAGAGAAGAGCAGCATCAGTAAATAGTACAGTTAATAAGGTATCATGTGGAGCAGTTGAACATATGAAAATTGCAAGAGTAACAAATATATCTGATGCAATTGAAAAACTTAAAAAAGAGGGCTTATGGATATGTGGAACAGATATAAATGCAGAAAAATTTTATTATAATCAGGATTTAACAGGAGCAATTGGAATTGTAATTGGAAATGAAGGAAACGGAATAAGTGATAAAGTTAGAAAAAATTGTGACTTTTTAGTTAAAATTCCAATGAACGGAAAAGTAACATCACTAAATGCTTCAGTATCTACAGGAATAATTGTATATGAAGCAGTTAAACAAAAGATGAAAATAAAAAAATAGT
Organism: uncultured Clostridium sp.; assembly: GCA_947245515.1. Taxonomy (GTDB): domain Bacteria; phylum Bacillota; class Clostridia; order TANB77; family CAG-508; genus CAG-269. The sequence goes on from CAMXQV010000033.1 coordinate 17,152, forward strand.
AGGAGGAATACAAATGCCTAAAACAAAGAAAATAACTATATTATGTACAAGTATAGCAATAATTCTATTAATAGCAATAATAATTGTATATATATTATATACAAAAACAGATTTCTTTAAATCTAGCAGAACCTTATTAGTAAAATATATGATGAAAAATGCTGAAAATGTAAACAATATAGGTAATAACTTTAAAGAAAATATTTTAGCTGACAAAAAATATACAAGTAAAACAAATATAAAGTTAAATTACACAAAAAATGCAGGAACAAGTTCAGAAAACTCAAAAAGTGCAATAAACGAATATACTTTAATATCAGAAGGAAAAGTTGATAGACAAGCAAAATATAACTTTCAAGATATAAAAATATTAGATGGTAAAAATAAGGAAAAAATAAAACTAGAAGTTTTAAGAGATAATAATACTTATGGAATTAAATTTTCTGACTTATTTTATCAATATATATTAGTTGATAATTATAATTTAAAAGATATATACCAAGACTTAAATTTAGGAGATGGACAAGCTATAGATTTTCCTGACAGTATACCAAACTTAGAAGAATTAAAGGAAGGCATCAAGTTTTCAGAAGAAGAAAAAAGTGTATTATATGACAAATATACAAAGATTTTAGAAGCACAGTTTCAAATAGGAAAAGTCACAAAGAAACAAAATGAAAAAATTACAGTTAATGAACAAGAATTAAAAACGACATCTATTACTTTAACCTTATCTAAAGAAGAAATAAATAATATTTATTTAAAATTCTTAGAAACTTTGAAACAAGATGATATAATACTTACAAAATTAGATAACCTTAGTAAAAGCTTTAATACCTATAACTTATTATTAAATTCTATGGAGACAGTAAATTTAAAAGGCAATTTTATAAAAAATATAGAAAAGACTATTAAAGAAATTAATAAAACTAATATTGGACAAGAAGAAACACAAATAATTGTATATATAAATAACAATTCAACAGTAAGAACTAAAATAAAGTATCTTCAATATGAAATCTATTTAGATTTTATTAAAGATAATTTTATGCAATTTAAAATTCAAAAAATTGATTCAGTAGAAACTAAAATATATACTTTATATTGTAATCAAAATTCAATAGAGTTTAATAAGAATGAAAATATAGATGGAGCTATAAAAGATTTTAATGTTTCAAAAACCACATCAATTAATGGAGAAAATATAAAAAATAATTTTGTCATGAAATATGAATATGGTACAAATAGAATTGAAACAGATATAGAACAAAATATAAACTTGATAAACGAATTAAAAGACCTACCAAAAATCAATAATGATAATGCGATTAAAGTAAATGACCTAGATAAAGATGCAACTAAGGAATTAGTTGATAGAGTTGAAACAGCGTTTAAGGAAAAGCTTGATAATACTTTTGTTAATAAGGAAAGTGAAGAACTTGATAGTCTTTTAAAAACTCTAGGCCTAAAGAAAGAATTTAAAGAAATAAAACCAAATGGAGTAACTGATGCTGAAAGAAATAGATTTAATTCAAAGTTTGATATATTACAGGGAGAAAATTTAAAAGGAAAAGATATTATTGCTTCTATTAATGCTATAAAAGATAATATTAGTGAATTTAATATAGTATCTAATGAACAATTAAAAATAAAACTAGTGAAATTTAAAAGTAATTCAAAAGAAGATGCTATTAAAAAACTTATAGAGTTCCTTGAAAAGAACTCAGATAAAAGTTACAATATTAAAATAGAGTATGATGAAAATGATTTAGCAAATTACATTGTTCTTAATATTGTCAAAGAGAAGAAATAATTTATAATATATAAATAAGGCAATTACTAATTTTTAGTAGTTGTCTTATTTATATAATAAAGTGCGAAAGTATATTAAAGATAAATATTATTCAATTTTTCTATTTCTGTCTATATTAGATGCTGAAGAATTGCACATTTTTTCATATTCTTTACACTTTATTTTATAATCCATTTGCATACATAAACAACGATAATAACTATAAGTTTGCTCGTATTGCATAATAGGATTAAACATAGGATCTTTGTATAATTCATTTAAATCCATGCCATTTGGAGGAAAATTATAATCCATAAAAGGTGGTTGATAATTAAAATCTCTATCCATAGAAATACTCCTTTACAAATCAAAATTAAAAAATGGGAAAACCCTTAAAAAAATATATGTGTAAAAACTAGCAAATATACCTTGTAATAATTTGCCATAGATATATGGTTTAATAGATAAATCACTTTTTGATGTAATACTAAAAACTTGCAAAAGTACAGAGATTCCTCCAAAACCTAATAAAAATGCAGATAATATAATATTTATTGAAAGTTTTTTACATGCAATATTAGAAATTACATTAATTCCATTTGTTATTTCTAAAAATCCAGTAAAAAGTGGTTTAATAAAAGCAGAATCTATGTTGATTAAATTAAAAAAAGGTGCAAAAAAGAGTTCTACAGAATTTAAAATACCACTAGCTTTGAAAATAGAAATAATACTGGAAAATAGAACAACAAAACCTCCTATTAATAGAAGAGTTGAAATACTACTATTAATACTTTCAGCCAAAATTTCTCCTAAATTAGACAAAGTTACATAATTCTTGCTAGAATTTATATTTGCATTTTTAGGATTAAGAGTATTAGGTACATTTTTTTTCCAAAATCTAAATATAAATCCAACTGTTATACATGCCAATAAATGTGTTATAAATAGTAAAAAACCAATAGTTACATTTTTAAACATTAAAATACCAACAGTGCCTATTATAAAAAGCGGACCAGAATTATTTGTAAAACTTAAAAGCCTTTCACCTTCTTCTTTTGTACAAAGATTATTTTTTCTAAAATTTGTAGCAATTTTAGCTCCTATTGGATATCCGCTTATCAGTCCCATTACAAAAGCGAAAGAGCCCTCTCCACGTATATTAAAGATAGGTTTCATAAATTTATTTAGTAATTTTCCAAAAATATTTATAATATTTGTATGCATTAATAGTTCAGTAGCAACAAAAAAAGGAAATAGTGAAGGAATAACAGAAGTTGCCCATAAAGTGAGACCAGACTTTATAGCAGGTAAATTACTTTTAGAAAATACTAATAAACCAATAGTAAATAATAAAAAACATATTGGTAAGAAGTTTCTTTTTATTTTTATTACATAGAAGTTTCGTTTTAAAATCATTATTACACCTCATTTTTATAATATATATGACTAAAAAAATATTAATATGATTTATTTAAGTGTAGATATATTTTATTAAATTAGAACGTTTAGTCAACAAGTTGACAAAGTACAATACAAGTGATAATCTAGTATCAAAAACTAGATAGGAGGAAAATTATGGAAGGTATTAAACTTGGAGAAAAAAGTTCAAAATATCCAATTATACAAGGCGGAATGGGAGTAGGGGTTTCTTTGCATAAACTGGCAGGAAATGTTAGTAAAGAAGGCGGAATTGGGATTATATCAACAGCAGATATCGGATATCAAGAAGAAGATTTTGAAAAAGATCCAATAAAAGCAAATATTAGAGCTATTGGGAAAGAAATAAAAAAAGCAAGAGAGATTGCAGGAGAAGATAAAATACTTGGCGTAAATATAATGGTTGCATTACAAAACTATTCAGAAATAGTAAAAGAATGTGTAAAGCAAAAAATAGATTTAATCCTATCAGGTGCAGGAATTCCAAAAGAATTGCCACAATATATAAAAGGGACTAGCACCAAAATTGCACCAATTGTTTCATCCCTTAGATGTTGTAAATTAATAGTTAATTATTGGATAAAAAAATATGATTATTTACCAGATATGATAGTTATTGAAGGACCAGAAGCGGGTGGACATTTAGGTTTTAAAATAAATGAACTGGAAGAAACTTTGAAACCTAAATTAGAAGATATTACAACAGAAGTTGTAAAATATATAAAACAAGTAGAAAAACACACAGGAAAAAATATACCTATTATAGTTGCAGGAGGAATATGGGATGGAAAAGATATAAAAAAATTTATGGATTTAGGAGCAAGTGGCGTACAAATGGCAACAAGATTTGTTGCTACTGAAGAATGTGATGCATCAATAGAATTTAAAGAAGCTTACCTTAAGGCTAAAAAAGAAGATATAAAAATAATAAATAGTCCAGTAGGAATGCCAGGAAGAGCTATTAATAATAACTTTATTAAGAAAATAGAACAGGAAAAAGTTAAAATTCAAAAATGTTACAATTGTATAAAGACTTGTAATGTAAAAAGTAGCCCATATTGCATTACAAAAGCTTTAATAAATGCTGTAAAAGGAGAGGTAGATGAAGGGTTAATATTTTGTGGTAGCAAGGTTGAGAAAATTAAAGAAATTGTTTCAGTACATAATTTAATAAATGAATTAGTTGATGGAATATAGTTAAATGAATAAAAGATAGACTATAAAAAAGTAATATTATTTTAGATTATATAAATAAAAATCTTTGAAAATACATAGGTAAATTCAAAGATTTTTTATATTTTAAGAGATTGTCCAGGATAAAAAAATGAAATTTTTTCAAAAAGGGGTAAAGTTATTCAAATAAAA
>CAMXQV010000034.1 GCA_947245515.1 uncultured Clostridium sp.
TTTTATTTGAATAACTTTACGCCTTTTTAGAAAAATTTCATTTTTTTATCCTGATAGAATTTTTAATTTTATTGTAAAAATGGTCAACTTATGATAGAATTGATAGAATTACAGCATAAGAATAAGAGGTGAAATAAATGGAAGAAATAGTATTTGTAACACATAATAAAGGAAAAGCCAAATCAGCAGAAAAGTATTTTAATAATTTAAAGTTTAGTACATATGATTTTGAACTAGATGAACCTAGAAGTGATGATATAAAAGAAATAGCAACGGCAAAAGTAAAACAAGCATATGAAATTGTAAAGAAACCTTGTATAGCATTAGATACTGGATTTTTTATTGATGAATTAAATGGTTTTCCAAGAGCATTTGTTAATTTTTCACTAGATACAATAGGAATAGATGGGATTTTAAAACTAATGGAAAATAAAGAGAATAGAAAATGTAGATTTGAAGAATGTTTGGCATATCACGATGGAAAAAAAAATACATTATTTTTATGGGAAACATCCAGGAAATTTAGCAACAAAAATTCAAGGTATGGATAGAGAAGAAAAATGGTCTGATTTATGGTATATATTTAAGCCAGAACATTTTGAAAAGACAATAGCTGAGATGAATAGTAAAGAAAGAGAAGAACGAGGAAAAATTGATGGTTCAGTAGAAGCATTAAAAGTTTTTGCTGAATGGTATAAAGAAAGTAAATAGTAAATTTACTAAAATATATAATTTAGATACTGAAGCTTATAAAGTTCAAAAATGGAGTGAACTTGAAAATGTAAGATATTTTTATGAATTTTTTAAAAATAGAAAAAGTGAGTTTGAAAAATAGAATAGAGAGAAAAAAACAAAATAGGAGGACTATATGATAGATGCTGAAAAGGCAAAAATTGCTTTCAAAGATTTTCTAAATGAATATGAAGATAAAAGTGATTTGGGATTTGAATTAAAAATAGTACATACTTATTATGTTGCAGAAAATGCAAAGAAAATTGCACAAGAATTAAAACTAAGTAAAGAAGATATAGAATTAGCTGAACTAATAGGAATATTGCATGATATAGGAAGATTTGAAGAACTTAAAATTACAAAAGAATTAAATAGTGTTAAGTTTGACCATGCAGGACATGGCTCAAAAATGTTATTTGAAAAAGGTATTATTAGAAAATTTATAGAAGATAATCAATATGATAATATAATAAAAAAAGCAATAGAAAATCATAGTAAATTAGAAATAGAAAAGGATTTAGATGAAAGAACTTTATTACATTCCAAAATAATAAGAGATGCAGATAAAATAGATAATTATAGAGTAAAGAAAGATGAAAAAGTAGAAGCAATATTTCCTAAAAGAGTAAATAAAAAAGAAGATATGGAAGAATCTATTTTATCAGATAGAGTATATAATACTATTTTAGATAAAAAAAGTGTTGATATACATGATAGAGTAACATCATTAGATTTTTGGGCTTGTATATTAGCTTTCACATTCGATTTAAATTTTAATGTATCTTATAAGATAGTAAAAGAAAACGATTACATTAATGTACTAATAGATAGATTTAAATATAAAGATAGAGAAACTAAAAATAGAATGGAGAACATAAGAAAAATTATAAATGAATATGTGAATCAAAAGATTAGTTGAAATATGGAGGGAAAATGAGAAGGGATAATATAGTAAATATAATAGAAGAAAAGGATTTAGAGCAATTACAACAAATATTGAACAATGCTTTTAATAACGATATAAGCTATGAAAAAATGCAAAATCTTTATAAGATATCTAAAGAAAATAAAGATATTTATATATTAGGATATTATATAGATGATAATTTAGTTGGAACAGTAACATTAAATATTTTAACAATGCCATCAGGGAAAACAGCAACGATATGGGATTTAGCAATAAAAGAAGAATATAAAAGATTAGGTATAGCAACAAAATTAATGAAGAAAGCAGAAGAAATAGCTAAGGAACAAAACATAACAAGAATATGGTTATTTAGTGGATTTCATAGAAAAGGTGCACATGAATTATATAGAAAACTAGGATATGATGAAAATAGAGATAAAGCATTTGTAAAACAAATATAATAAAAAGTAAGGAGAATATAATTAATTGAAAATAGGAATAGATATAGATGATACAATAGCAGACACCTTTGATTATTTGATGCCATATATAGCAGAATTTTTTGACATAGATATAAAATATTTAAAAGACAATAATATTTCATATTGTACTTTACCAAAAGAAATGAAAAAGAAAGAACTTGAATTCGCAAAAAAATACTATGATAAAGTTATTCCTAGCACACCCTTTAAGCCTAAAGTTTCAAAATATATTGATGAAATTAGAAATCTAGGACATGAAATAATAATTATTACAGCAAGAGATAAAACATTATATACAGATGAATATAAAACAACTATTAAAGAATTAAAAAATAATGATATTAATTATGATAAATTAATTTGCAATTTTAATAAAGCAAAAGTTTGTGAAATGGAGAAAATAGATTTGTTTATTGATGATTCTATTGAAAATTGTAATAAAGTAAAACAATTAGGAATTGAAACAATATTATTTAATAGCAAAAGTAATATAAAAGATAGAAATAATTTGTATAGAGTAGATAATTGGAGAGAAGTATATGAAAAAATAAAAAATTACTAAAAAAATTATTTAAGGAGAAAAAATTATATGAATAAAATAATTGTAGAGGTCGGCTCAACTTGTACTAAAGTTGACAAGTTTGATGGTAATATAATAGAAAAAATAGAAGGAAGACAATACAATTCAAAAAACATTACAAGGAAGATAAAAAAATAAGAGAAAGTTATGTTGTAGAATTAATTTCTAGTATCAAGGATTTAAAAATCATTTCATAAGATATATATTTGTGGTATATATATGTGTCAATGATGTTAAACAAACTTTTATAAAAAAATGTAACACTATACTATTATATAAATTAGATTTTATTTGTATTAATATATAAGGGTTATTATTCAGAATTTTTAGATTTGTTTAAAATAAGCCTAGCTCTAAACATTAAAATATAAAAAGAAAATTTAAAAGAAAAAATAGTAAAAAACTTGCAAATAGTTCGAATTTTATGGTATAATAAAAAACGTTAATAAACACACAAAGAGAGTTTTAAGGGAAGTGCCTATAAAGAGGTCCTAAAAAATGTAGAACTTTGTGGAAGAATAAACAAAAAAGGGAGGAATAAAAAATGGCAGTAGTTGCAATGAAACAATTACTAGAAGCAGGTGTTCATTTTGGACATCAAACAAGAAGATGGGATCCTAAAATGGCAGAATACATATTCCAAGCCAGAAATGGAATACACATCATAGACTTACAAAAAACATCAAAAAAATTAGATGAAGCATATAGCTTTATCAAAGAACAATCAGAAGAAGGAAAAACAATTTTATTTGTAGGAACAAAAAAGCAAGCACAAGAATGCATGAAAGAAGCTGCAATAAAATGTGGAATGTACTATGTTGATCAAAGGTGGTTAGGAGGAATGCTAACAAACTTTGATACAATTAAACTAAGAATAAAAAGATTAAAAGACTTAGAAACCATGGAACAAGATGGAACCTTTAATAGATTACCAAAAAAAGAAGTAATCTTATTAAAGAAAGAAATGGAAAAATTAGAAAAAAATCTTGGTGGAATAAAAGATATGGAAGAATTACCAGGAGTAATATTCCTAGTAGATCCTAAAAATGAAAGAATAGCAGTATTAGAAGCAAAAAAATTAGGAATTCCAGTAGTAGGACTAGTAGATACAAACTGTAATCCAGAAGAAGTAGATTATGCAATACCAGGAAATGACGATGCAATAAGAGCAGTAAAACTAATTGCAGATGTATTAGCAAATGCAGTAATTGAAGGAAGACAAGGAGAGAGCTTTGAGCCAGAAATGGAAGAACAATTACTAAATGAAGAAGAACCTACAACAATGGAAGAAGTAGTAGAAAACACTACAGAAGAATAATAAAATAGAGTAGAGCTTTTTCTGCTCTACTTATTTTCTTATAAAAATAAAAGATTAGGAGGAAATTAAAATGGTTACAGCAACACAAGTTAAAGATTTAAGAGAAAAAACAGGAGCAGGAATGATGGACTGCAAAAAAGTTTTAACAGAAACTGATGGAGATATGGAAAAAGCAATTGAATTATTAAGAGAAAGAGGAATTGCAAAAGCTGCAAAAAAATCAGGAAGAGTGGCAGCAGAAGGAATAGTAGAAGCATATATATCAGAAGATGGAAAAACAGGAGCAATTGTAGAAGTTAACTCAGAAACTGACTTCGTTGCCAAAAACGAAGAATTTAAAAACTTTGTAATAAATGTTGCAAAACAAATAGTAGAAAAAAATCCAGTAGATGTTGAGCAACTATTAGAGCAAGATTCAATAGAAGTACCTGGAAAAACAGTAAATGAAGTATTAGTAGAAAAAATTGCTACAATTGGAGAAAATATGAACATTAGAAGATTTGCAAGATTCGAATCACAAGGTTTAGTAGAAAAATACATTCATGGAGATGGAAAAATTGCAGTTTTAGTAAATATGTCAAAGGGAACAAAAGAAGTAGCAAAAGATATATGTATGCAAATAGCAGCTGCAAGACCAGAATACCTAAATGAGCAATCAGTACCTACAGAGAGAATAGAAAAAGAAAAAGAAATACTTAAAGCTCAAACAATGAATGAAGGAAAACCAGAAGCAATAGCAGAAAAAATAGTAGAAGGAAGAATTGGAAAATTCTTTAGTGAAATTTGTTTAGTAGATCAAGAATTTGTAAAAGACCCAAGCAAAAAAGTATCACAATTATTAAAAGAAAACGATAGCGAAGTAGTTGAATTTGCAAGATTTGAAAAAGGTGAAGGAATCGAGAAAAAAGAAGAAAACTTTGCTGAAGAAGTTATGAAACAATTAAAATAAAATTTAATGAGGCAATAGGGAAAATCCTAAATTGTCTCATTTTTATATCTTCTACAAAAAACTATCATGGTATGATAACTTTTTGTAGAAGATAAAATATGAAAAACAGAAAGATTAAATAAAAAAGTTAAAATTTATTCTAAAGATGTAAATTAAAATTGACTATATAGTATTATTTTAAGAAAAAATTAATAATTTCAAAAAAAAGCTATTATTTTTTTGTTTGATATGATAGAATACTTTTAATAAATATAAATTAAGGAGCGTGAATAAATTGTCTGAAGCAAAATATAAAAGAGTACTTTTAAAATTAAGTGGAGAAGCATTAGCAGGAGAACAAAAAACAGGAGTAAATGTAGAAGTAGTTGGAAAAATTTGTGATAAAATAAAAGAAATAGTAGATATGGGAGTTCAAGTAGCAATAGTAGTAGGTGGAGGCAACTTTTGGAGAGGTAGAAATGGACATCAAATGGAAAGAACAACAGCAGACTATATGGGAGTTCTAGCAACATCAATGAATGGATTAGCACTACAAGATGCCTTGGAATCTAGAGGAGTATACGCTAGATTACAAACAGCTATAGACATGAGAGAAATTGCTGAACCATTTATACAAAGAAGAGCAATAAGACATCTAGAAAAAGGAAGAGTTGTAATTTTTGCAGGAGGTACAGGACATCCATATTTTACAACAGATACTGCAGCAGTGCTAAGAGCATCTGAAATAAGTGCAGATATAATCTTATTAGGAAAAGCTATAGATGCAGTATATTCAGCAGATCCTAAAATAGATCCTACAGCTGAGAAATATGAAAATATAACCTATATAGATGTTTTAAGTAAAAACTTAAAAGTTATGGATTCAACGGCCACTGCTATGTGTAGAGACAATAATATCCCACTACTTGTATTTGGAATTGCAGATCCAGAAAATATTGTTAGAGCTATCAAAGGAGAAAAAATAGGTACAATTGTTAGTTAGATAAGTATTGCAGAACTTAAATTTTATAGAAGTTTGCTTGTGATACATTTATTTTAGATAGAACACTTTAAAAACGTGCAAATAAATTATATATTAGTAAGTCATAAATCTGTTTAAAAAAATTATAATAAAAAATGAAGATAAAAAATCTTCAATAAGAATAGGAGAGAAAATATGGATTATACAAATTTAAAAGAAAAGATGGAGAAAGCTATAAATGCATATAACGAAAGATTATCAGAGGTAAGAGCAAGTAGAGCAAACCCTGCAATACTAAATAAAGTAAAAATAGATTATTATGGAACACCAACACCAATAAATCAAGTAGCTGGAGTATCAGTACCAGAAGCTAGACTTATAGTAATACAACCATGGGATGCAAGTATATTAAAAGAAATAGAAAAAGCAATTATCTCAGCAGATATAGGAATTAATCCAAATAATGATGGAAAAGTAATAAGACTAGCTTTCCCTGAATTAAATGAAGAGAGAAGAAAAGAAATTGTAAAAGATATCAAAAAAATGGCTGAAGAAGCAAAAGTAGTAATAAGAAACCTTAGAAGAGATGGAATAGACGAAGCAAAATCAAAACAAAAAGATAGTGAAATGACAGAAGATGAATTAAAACAAGCAGAAAATGAAATTCAAAAAATGACAGATAAAAGTATAGAAGAAATAGAAAGTATATTAGATAAAAAAGAAAAAGAAGTCATGTCAGTATAACACTATATTTTAAGAAAATAATTAGGAGAAAACAATGGAATTTAAAGAAGAATTAAAAATGTATCAACAAATGATAAATAATGAATTAGAGACACATGTAAGGAAAGAAGATTGCTTAGAAAAAGTACTAAATCAATCAATGGAATATAGTCTTATGAATGGAGCAAAAAGATTAAGACCTTCAATAGTACTTGCGACATATAAAATCTTCAAAGAAGATATAGAAAGAAGTATGCCATATGCTATAGCAATTGAAATGATACATAATTTTTCGTTAATACATGATGATTTACCAGGAATTGATAATGATGACTTTAGGAGAGGAAGACCTACAAATCACAAAAAATTTAATGAAGCAACAGCTATATTAGCTGGAGATGGATTATTAAATAATGCATATATGGTAATAAGCAAAGATATAGAAAATACACAAGATATAGAAGAAATAAAAAGAAAAGTTAAAATATTTAAAGAATTTACAATAGCAGTTGATAGAATGATTGTAGGAGAATATGTAGACACAGAATTTGAAAAAAAAGAAATTTCTAAAGAAGGTTTAGAATACATCCATAATAATAAAACAGGAGCTCTTTGGAAAATTTGTGTAAGAATGGGGGCAATATTAGCTAATTGTAACAAGGAAGATTTACAAAGATTAACAAACTATTCAGAAAAAATTGGATTAGCATTTCAAATAAAAGATGATATTTTATCAGAAGAAGGAGACGAAAAAATATTAGGAAAACCAGTAGGAAATGATAAAGTAGCAGGAAAATGTACATATGTTTCTGAATATGGTCTTCAAGGTGCAAAAGATATATTAGATAAAATAACAAAAGAAGCAATAGAAGAATTAGAAATATATGGTGAAAAATCAAGATTTTTAAGAGAATTTGCTATATATTTAAAGGATAGAATAAAATAAAAATATTAAGGGAGAAAGAAATTGGAATTTGATAAAAATTATATACCAAAACATATTGGAATTATTATGGATGGAAATAGAAGATGGGCTAAGCAAAAAGGAAAGCCAGCCATTTTTGGGCATAGAGCAGGTGCAAAGACAATAGAAGATATTGTTGGATATGCAAATAAAATTGGAATTGAACATATTACTGTATATGCATTTTCTACACAAAACTGGAAAAGATCAGAAGAAGAAGTAAATGCACTAATGGGATTACTTCAGAGTTATTTAGACGATTATTCTAAAAGAGCAAATACAGAAAATATAAAAGTAAAGATTTTAGGAGACATATCAGCATTTAATGAAAAATTACAAAAGAGTATTAATAATTGTATGGATAGAACAAAAGATAATACAGGAATTACTTTTAATATTTGCTTGAATTATGGGGGAAGAGAAGAAATAATAAGAGCTTTTAAGACAATATCAAATGATATAAAAGAAGGAAAAATTCAAAGTGAAGATATAACAGAAGAACTAATTTCTAATAACCTATATACAAAAGGTCAACCAGATCCAGATTTATTAATAAGAACAAGTGGAGAATTAAGATTAAGTAATTTTTTAACATGGCAATTAGTAAATACAGAATTTTTATTTATTGATAAATATTGGCCAGACTTTAAGGAAGAAGATTTAGATAATGCAATCATAGAATATCAAAAAAGAACAAGAAGATTTGGCGGAAATTAGTAAATTTATATTATATTCTATTTAATACACTATATTAGATGTAGAAAGGAACAATATAATGGATATAAAACGATTAATGTCAGGATTATTAGGATTTCCATTTGTATTAGCTATTTTTTTAATAGGAAATAAATATATAGTAGATATAGCTTTAACAATTATAGCAATATTAAGTATGAGTGAATATTTTAATGCAATATCAAAAGTTTCTAAACCAGTAAAATGGCTTGGATATTTAAGTTGTTTAAGTATCTCCTTTATACATGTTATACCACAAGAAAATTTAAATATGGTTGTAACACTATCAGTACCAACAATTTTAATAATACTATTTGCACAAGTTATAGCAACACAAATGAAAACAAATTTTAAAGACATAGCATATACATTTTTAGGAATATTTTATGTTGTATTCTTTATAATGTTTATAGCCTTTATTAATGGAATGAAAAATGGTAATATTTTAATTTGGTATGCGTTATTTGCAGCATGGGGAACTGATATATTTGCTTATTTTACAGGAAAATATTTAGGAAAACATAAATTTAGTAAAGTAAGTCCCAAAAAGACAATAGAAGGATGTATAGGGGGAACTTTAGGTGCAGTAATAATGATGGTAATATATACTTATTTTGCAAATCATTATTGGGGAATGGACTTATCTTATATAAGTATAGCAATAATTGGAGTAATATTAAGTTTAGTTGGGCAAATAGGTGATTTTTCAGCTTCTAGTATTAAAAGATATGTAGATATAAAAGATTACAGTAATTTAATACCTGGTCATGGTGGAATGTTAGATAGAATTGATAGTTTAATATTTTTATCACCAATTGCATATGCATTATTTACAATACAATAAATAAAAAAAGGACATGAGAAAATATGAGATGTGTCCTTTTATTTAATAAGGAGGGTTAAATTGATTACATTTATATTATCTGCTATAAAAATTATTGTTTTATTAGGTTTTTTAATCCTAATACATGAATTAGGTCATTTTACAGTCGCTAAATTATGCAAAGTAAAAGTAAACGAATTTGCAATTGGATTTGGTCCAACAATTTGGAGAAAGCAAGGAAAAGAAACAAAATATGCATTAAGATTATTTCCTTTAGGAGGATTTGTTAGTATGGAAGGAGAAGAACAAAGATCAGAAGATAAGCGTTCTTTTTCTCAAGCAAGTATTCCAAAGAGAATAGCTATTGTTGTAGCAGGAGCAACAGTAAATATAGTATTTGGAATGTTAATTTATTTTATACTATCTGCAAGTACAGGAACCTATATATCAAATGAAGTAGAAAATGTATTAGATGGATATGTAGCACAAGAAATTGGTATTAAAAATGGAGATAAGATTTTAGAAATAGATGGCAAAAAGATTAATAGCAAAAATGATTTAAATAATATATTAGAGAAAGCAAAGGGTGAGGAACTAAATTTAAAAATAGAAAGAAATAACGAGATTTTAGAATATAATACAAAACCTACAGAAGTTAAAATCCAAGCAACAGGAATGTATTTAGATGATAAAGGTAAAATAGTATCTGTTGAAAAAAATAGTAGTAGTGATAGACAAGGTGTACATTCAAAGGATAAATTAATAAAAATAGATAATCAAAATATAGATGGAGATGCACATCGAGCTTTAGAATTAATAAGTTATAATAAATATAATAAAATATTATTAACAGTTGAAAGAAACAGTGAACAAATAGAGATAGAATTAGTTCCAGACATAGTTTCTAAATATTATTTAGGAGTAAATTTAAAACAAGCACCTGATACCTTTATTAATAGATGTATTAATGGGGGCATGTCAACAAAAGAATTTATGTTTTCTATTGTTGATAATTTAAAACAATTATTTACAGGAAAGGTTAAAATAGACCAAATGATGGGACCTGTTGGAATATCAGAAGCTGTAGCTAAAACAAGTGGAATTCAAGAGTTTATATCTATGATGGCACTAATATCATTATCACTTGGAATTACAAATCTTTTACCAATTCCAGCACTTGATGGAGGAAAGATTTTAATATTAATTATTGAAGCTATAAGAAGAAAGCCATTAAAGGAAAAAACAGAAATAAATATTCAATTATTAGGTTTTTCTATCCTAATTGCCTTATCACTATATGTAACTTATAATGATATACTTAGGATATTTTAAATAAGGGAGTAAGAAATGGAGCAAAAGATAAAAGCAGAGATTAGAAAAAATAATATGAAATTATATCCAATTTATGAGATGTTTGGATTAGATTTTATGTTTTATTATGCAATAGAATTATTGTTTTTTACACAAATTAAAGAATTACCAGTAGCTAATGTAGTGTTATTAGATTCTTTTTATGCAATATTTTCTATTATCTCACAGTTTATAGTAATATTTATAATTAATAAAATAGGTAAAAAAAGAGGCCTTTTGCTAGGAAATGTTTTAAATTTAATACAATTATTATTAATTGTATTTGGAAATAATTTTGTTATATTTATATTTGCTAAGGCAATTAGTGCTATTGGTTTTGGGCTAAAAAATGTTACAGAAACTACTTTTTTAAATTCTACAATTCCTGAAACTAAGAGAAAAGGAGAAATTTTTACAAAAATAGATGGAAAAGGTTATGCAAAATATTCGTATTTTAAATCAATAACAACCTTGATTTCTGGATTTTTGTTTGAAGTTAATCCATATATACCAATGTTTTTATGTACTTTATGTTTAGTTATAACTATTATAATTGCAAGAAATTTTAAAGAGGTAGAAGAACCAGAAATTAAACAAAATAATGAACAAGTTAAAGTATCTAAAAATATGAAACAAAATTTTTTATTTATTTTCAAATCTAAAAGATTGAGGGCATTACTTAGTATGATTGCAATGATATGGGCTCTATTATGTGTTCAATCCACATATAACACTGCTATTTTAAAAGATATTGGAGTATCAGCTGGAATGATAGGTTTAATAAGAGCATTAATGGAATTAATCAAAGGAGTATATTCAGCAAAAGCAAACGATTTTAATAAGAAATACTCTAATACACTATTAACTAGAATTGCATTAACAATATGTGTAGCTATGATTATATGGGGAATTATAACTTTACTTCCAATAGATTATAGAATACAAGCTTTAATAATAATTGTTTCAAGTACTTTTATTTATATATTAAAGGGAGTTTATCAAATTATAAAAAAAAGATATATGTCTAATTTTATGAAAGCAAATACTTTAACTCAAATTTATTCTGTAAATTCTATTATAGATAATTTAGTTAGGATGTTAGTTTCATATATTACTTCTGTTATTTTAAACTTCATGAATATTAGATATGCAAGCTTATTTATGGGAATAATTTTAGCTATATTTGTTTTTATGATATCCTTATATATGAAAAGTAGAATAGGGTTAAGTCCAGAACATTATGATAAAACAGATGTTGAAATTTAGAATTATTATTAACATAAACTTTTTAATCCCTTAGAATAAAATTTTTGAAAAAACATTTGACAAAACTAACTATTTAATAGATAATATAATCATCAATTTACAAAAGGAAAAAGTAAGAAAAATACAGAGGAGGAAAGATTAAAAATGTATGTATTTAACAGAATTACAGTCAATCCACAATTACCAAAGAGAATAGAAAAATTATCAAAAATATCAAACAATTTATGGTGGTCTTGGAATACAGAATTTCTAAGACTATTTCAAAAAATAGATTTAGATTTATGGGAACAATCAAACAAAAATCCAGTAAAATTTTTAAAACAAGTATCACAAGAAAAACTAGAAAAAGTTTCAAAAGACCCAGTATTTTTAAAAGAATATGACAAAATTGTTGAAGACTTTGAAGATTACATAAATAGCAAAAATACATGGTTTCATAATAAATATCCAAAGAATAGAGAAGATTTAATTGCATATTTCTCAGCAGAGTATGGTTTAGATGAAACCATACCAATATATTCTGGTGGACTTGGAATCTTATCAGGGGATCATTTAAAATCAGCAAGTGATTTAGGAATTCCTTTAGTAGCAGTAGGCTTATTATATAAAAATGGATATTTTCATCAAAAAATAAATGGATATGGAGGACAAGAAACAGAATATCATAATATAGAATTAGAAAATATGCCAATAAATCCAGTAAAAGATGAAAATGGAGAGAACCTAATAATTTATGTAAAATTTCCAAAAAGAAGATTATATCTAAAGGTATGGCAAATAAATGTTGGAAGAATAAAATTATACTTATTAGATTCTGACATAGAAAAAAATAATGAAGAAGATAGAAATGTTACCTTAAAGTTATATGGTGGAGATCAAGAAATGAGGATACGTCAAGAAATTGTACTTGGTCAAGCAGGAGTAAGTTTATTAACAAAATATCTAAAACTTAAACCTACAGTATACCATATGAATGAAGGACATTCAGCCTTTTTAAATTTAGAAATAATAAAAAATATAATAAAAGAAAGCCAAGTATCTTTTGAAGTTGCAAGAGACATAGCAAGCTCAAAAACAGTATTTACAACACATACACCAGTACCAGCTGGAAATGATATATTTCCACTTGATTTAGTAGAAAAATATTTTAAGGATTTTTGGCCAAGACTAGGACTAACAAGAGAAGAATTTCTAAAATTAGGAATGAAACCGTGTAATGAATTAGAAGCAGGATTTAACATGGGGATTTTAGCCTTAAAAATTGCAGGAAAGAAAAATGGAGTTAGTAAATTACATGGAGCAGTATCAAGAGAATTATTCGGAGAAATATGGCCAAACATTGCAGCAAATGAATCACCTATAGGGTATGTAACAAATGGTATACATACTTGTTCATGGCTTGCACCAAAAATGAAACAATTATATAATAAATACCTAATGCCATATTGGCAAGATAACATTTATAAAAATAGTACATGGGAAAAGATAAAAGATATTCCAGATGAAAAATTATGGGAAGTGCATAAGGATATTAAAACAAAATTACTAAAATTAGTAAAAGACAGTACAACAGAAAGGCTAAGACGCTCAGGATATGGTTATGAAGAAATAAATGAAATTGTTTCAAAACTAAATCCAAATGCATTAACAATAGGATTTGCAAGAAGATTCGCAACCTATAAAAGAGCAACCCTAATATTCAAAGACTTAGAAAGAATTACACAAATTTTAAATAATCAAGATAAGCCAGTACAATTAATATTTGCAGGAAAAGCACATCCAGCAGACAAAGAAGGACAAGATTTAATAAAATACATACATGATATTTCAAGGATGCCACAATTTAAAGGAAAGATTTTTTTATTAGAAAATTATAATATAGCAATGTCAAGATATTTAATAAGTGGAGTAGATGTGTGGTTAAATAACCCAAGGAGACCAATGGAAGCATCAGGAACAAGTGGGCAAAAGGCATCTGTAAATGGTGTAATTAACTTTAGTGTATTAGATGGATGGTGGGCAGAAGGATATACAGGAGATAATGGCTGGACAATTGGAACAAATGCAGAATATAATTCTTATGAAGCACAGGATATGGCAGATAGCCAAAGTATGTATCGTACTTTAGAAGATAAAATTATACCAGCATATTATGAAAAAGAAAATAATGGTATGTCTAAAAAGTGGCTAAAATTAATGAAAAATTCCATTATAACAACAGGAGGAAATTATAGTACATCAAGAATGTTGGTAGATTATACTAACAAATTATATATTCCATTATGTAATTTAACAAAAAAATATTATTCAGATGTTGATAATGTTGCAGCTTTTAATAGATGGAAAAAAGATTTGTTTATGAACTGGAAAGATATTAAGATTACTCAGGTTGATAACATGGATAATATTACTATTGATGCAGGAAACAATATTGATGTTGCATGTGAAGTAGAGCTTCCAAATATTGACGTTGATAATATAACTGTAGAAGTTTATTATGGCAAAATTTTAGATAATGGTGTAGTAGAAGATGTTACAATAATTCCAATGGAATTAACAGATAGAGATGACGATAGTAAATTTTATTATTTTACTTCGAAAATTCAGTTAACAACTGGTGGAAACTATGGTTATACTTTTAGAGTAATGCCTAAACATGAAATGTTGTTAGAAGCTTCAAATTTAGACTTGATTAAATGGATTATGAAATAAAATAGACAGTTAACATAAACTTTAAAAGGAGTTATTTTATTATAAATTCTTTAAAGAGAGATAACAATTGAATAGTTGATTTATAATTAAATAAAATTATAAAGGTATATAAAAGAAGATCTAATATAAAAATTAAGAATATTAGATCTTTTTAATATTCAGTTTTATAAGATAGCACCTAAAATTAAAATTCCTATATTGTCTCTATAAATTTCGTCAAACTGAGAAATAGGAAGAGGATTTTCTCCAAGGCCTGCTTCAATTGTATAACCAGGTCTATTATAGGTTTGTATAAACCAATCTTTATATCCTGCAAAACTAGAATTAAAAGGTACATTAGCTAGCAAATATCCACTTGAATTAGCAAATTTTTGGCCAATAGCATACCCATTAGGAGGATTAATATTTTGAAAGTTCCAGTAAATTTCTTGACCTTGTGTATGATATGAAATAATTAATCTAAAATCATGTGATAGAGTAAAATTATAAATTGCTAAGGCTTCTGGTTGTGTTAAAGGACCATATCCTACAAAGTCTCTTGGTGCAGGTCCGAGTAAATCCTTGTGAGTATTTTATTTCTTTTGCTTGTTCCCATCCGAGCTGGAAATTGTAAATTTAAATCCACACCTGTGAGGCTTATTAACTTCCATATAGGAAAATTATAATTTAATATAAAAATATTTACAGTAAAAATCAAATCTTCTATTGAGAGAAATGTCTATTTATGTTATAAATATAGTATATATATTATAGAATATAAGGAGATAAAAAATGAATAAGTATTTACAAAATTTAAATGAAGAAATAAGAGAATATCTAAAAATATTATCACCAGAATTTCCAGAATGGTTATTAGAATATATTTATACTCCAGAAATGTTGAGACTTGATGGAATCGGTATGTCTTGTGGTACATTATATACAAAAGTATATAACGATAAATATTTTTATTCTTCACTAACTCATAGTGTTGCAGTTGCATTAATAATATGGAATTTTACACGAGATAAAAAGCAAACAATAGCTGGTTTATTTCATGATATTGCTACTCCAACATTTAAACATTGTATTGATTTTATGAATGGAGATTCAGAGCATCAAGAATCAACTGAAGAAAGAACAGAACAAATAATTAGAAATTCAAAAGAAATAATGAAGTTGTTAACAAGAGACAATATAAAACTAGAAGAAGTTTATGATTATCATATTTATCCTATTGCAGATAATGATACTCCAAAATTAAGTGCTGATAGATTTGAATATACTTTGTCGGGTGGACTTTATCAAATAAAAGTGTTTGAACTTAAAGATATAGAAGAATATTATAATAATATAACAATACTAAAAAATGAAGATGGCATAGATGAGTTAGCATTTAAGGATATGAAAATATGTGAGAATTTTATACATGATATTTCGAAATTGTGGCCACGTTGGATTGAGGATGAAGATAGATTATGTATGCAATTTATTGCAGATATTGTAAAATCAATGAACATAAAAAAATACATTACTGTAGATGATTTATATAAATTTTCAGAACAAGAAATCTTAGAATTAATTAAAAATTGTGATGATAATTATATAAGAAATGCATTTAAAAATTTCCAAAATGCAACACGAGATTCTGTGTATAAAAGCGATATTCCTAATAATAAAATTTATTGTACTAGTGTAAAAGGAAAGAAAAGATATATTAATCCTTTAGTTGATATAAATAATACTAAGGTTAGTAGAATAAAAGATATTTCAACACTTGCTAATAATGATATTAGTAACTTTTTAAATATGAAATTTCATAATTTTATTGGGTTTAATTTTGATTTTAAACCATACAATCAGTAAACAAAGGGGACGTAAAAATGTTTAAATAACGTTTGACATGTGGCATATTTTGTGGTATTATGAATATAATAATTAAGAACATCATTGTTTTTAATAAATGTGTTTGTCGCCGCCCCTTTGGCGAGGTATAAATGAGAGAGTGAATAAATGTGTTTGTCGCTGCCTCTTTAGCGAGGTATAAATGAGAGAGTGAATAAATTTTAATGGGGCTTACCAAAAAAGGTAAGCCTTAACTAATATAAGGAGCAAAAAATATGCAAATAGATGTTGGCTATTTTTATTTTGTAAAAGATGATTTTTTTGATATTATAAATGATCCAGAATTAATGAAAAATAAAGAAAATGGAATTAAAAGACCATGTTATTTTTGTTTTAAAAGTAAAGAAAATGATAAAATTATATGGTTTGTTCCAGTTAGTACTAAAGTTGATAAATATAAAAAAATATATGAAAATAAAATTCAAAAACAGATTAAATTAGGAAAAACTCCATCAATAGATACCATAGTTTTTGGATATGTTGCAAATACATATAGTACATTTCTAATACAAAATATGTTTCCAGTAATAGAAGAATATATAGAAAGTCAATATATCAAAAATAAAGTTGCAATTACTCTATCAAATAAGTTACAAAGTGAAATAATAAGTAAAGCAAATAAGGTATTAAATTTATACAATCATGGTATGAAAAATATAATTTTTCCTGATATTGATAATATATTAAAACAATTATTGAAATAAAAAATGTCTCCCAGCGGGCTAAAAAGGTATTAGGAGATTTTCTCCTAAACAGCCAAAAGGGTGTCAAGACACCAAGCTGGCGAACTTTGGGCATTAAAAATGATCCTATAAATATTGAATATAATTATAAATTAAAAATTGAAAAATTTTAAGTATAGATCAGTTCGAAATCAAAAAAATACTTTTTTGATTTTAAAAGATGAAATTTCAAAAAGTTTCATCTTTTTTTGTACCCAAATTTCTTTTTATGTACCCATTTTAATAAAAATTTCCAAAAGCAAAGTATACTCTTTATAAATTATTTAAGCTTGATATGTAAATAGAAAAAATTTAATTATACGCATATCATACTTAAATTTTAATAAACATTATTAAGAGGTGTATGTTTTGAAAAAGGAAGATATAAAAATATACTGTAAATTTAATAAAGCAAAACAACCTATTGATAAAGTTATTTGTAAAATGTTTTACGATTTTACTGAAAAGAAAACGAACAATAAAAATATTGAAAAAAGAGCTGACAAAATATAAAGACCACGTTATGATAATAGTACTGTAAATATTTTTATGGGAAGGAGTGAAATGTTTAAGCTAATAACTAAAAATTATAAAATTCGGTATGTATATTAGGTTATCTCGTGAAGATGGGGATAAACAAGAAAGTGAAAGTATAGGTAATCAAAGAAAAATAATTGAAAGATATTTAAAAGAGCAAGACTTGAACATTGTTGATGAATATGTTGATGATGGAGTATCACGGAACTACATTTGATAGACCAGAGTTTAATAGATTAATTGCAGATATTGAGAGCCAAAAAATCAATATGGTAATAACAAAAGATTTATCAAGACTAGGCAGAGATTATATAAAAACAGGATATTACATAGAAAACTATTTTCCAGAAAACAGGGTTAGATATGTTTCAATACTAGATGGAATAGATACATATAGTGAAACAGTAAATAATGATATTACACCATTTAAAGCAATTCTAAATGATATGTATGCTAAGGACATATCAAAAAAGATTAGAAGCGTATTTAAAGAAAAACAAAAGCAGGGGGAATATTTGTGCAGTACACCAGCATACGGCTATAAAAAAGACTCAAACAATAAAAACAAATTAGTTATTGATTATAACGTTGCAGATGTAGTAAAGAAAATATTTGATATGTATGTAAATGGCACAGGAAGTAAGTTGATTGTTGAATACTTAAATAAAAATCATTATTTAAGCCCTTCTGGTTATAGAAAGACATGTATTATCCAAAATGAAAATATAACCAATTATTTTTGGAATGCAACGACTATATGCGATATGTTAAAAAACGAAGTTTATATAGGAAATACAGTTCAAAATAAGGTATCTGTTGTTTCATATAAAGTAAAAAAACTTCGTAAAGTGGAAAGAGAAAAATACATAAAGGTAGATAACACTCACGAACCAATCGTTGATAAAGACATATTTGAAAAAGCACAAATAATACATAAAGAAAGAGCAAAAAAAGTAGTAAAGCATTATGACTATTTATTACGAGGCTTGATTTATTGTAAACATTGTCGGTTGGCAAATGCAAATTGTATTAAAAGTAAATCATAATAGTAACAGACCTAAAATTCCATACATAGTAGATACAGGTTATCAAAAGAGAGGTTGCTATGTAAGAAACTTGAATTATCCAAAGTTTGAAAAAAGAATACTAGAAATTGTAAGGCAAGTTTGTAAGATATACGCTAATCGTACTATGTTAGAAGAAACTTATAAAAAAGTAAAAGATAAGTCAATCGATTTGGTGGCATCTGTAAAAAAGCAAATTGAAACAATAGATATTAAAATAGCCAATATTAACAAAAATTTAGATAGTTTATATAATGATAAATTAAATGGAATACTTACTAATATTGATTTTGCAAGAATATCTGCAAGGTTCGTTAATGAAAGAGATAAATTAACAAATGAAAGAAGTGAGCTAATGGATAGATTTCAAACTTTACAAGGTAGGCAAACTATTAGAAATAAAAATGATGAAGAGCAGATGAATAAAACTATAAATGAGTTTTTAGAAATAGAGAAAATTGATAAATCATATTTATTTAGATTGATTGATAAAATAGAGATAGACAAAGAGAAAAATGTTTTCATTTCATTCAACTTTGCACCACTAAATACAATAAATGAAAATATAGATGAATTTATTGAAGTTGAGAAAATATTGAATGATGAAAAAGCAATATAACTATGATAGTAAAGACAATAGAAATGTAGAATATAAACTACATTATTTTTTGAAAACAAAAAGGTGGAAGTTAGTAAGACTTTCACCTTTAATATTTGCTTTCCAGCCATTAGGAAAAGGAATAGTAGCAAATTGATTTGCTATGTTTTGAGCCTGAATATAAGTAGAAGAATTAGAAGATAAATTTCCAGTAACTAAATCAACACCATCTGGATTTACCATAGGCATAATATAAATAGAGCAAGTATTAAATAAGTTTTTAATTGAAATATTATATAAAGTTCCTTGACTAACATAAGCTTTTGAATAATCTTCAATAAACTTCATAAGTAATACAGAAGTAATCCATTCATTTGCATGAATACTAGCAGAATAAAAAACCTTTTTAGATCCATTACCAAGTTTAAAAACATATATAGGTTTACCTAAAATACTATTTCCAACTATTTGAACATTTAAAAAAGGAAAAAATCTTAATAAAGAAATAATATTTTGTTGCAAAATAAAAGAATTATAAAACAAATTTGTAGGAATAATATTATTATCCATAAAAATCACCCATAATATTATATGAAAATCAAAAAAAATGTTTCAAATTAAAAAATTAAAAAAGAATAATACTATAATAAATGGTTAAAATACACATATAAAGGAGTGAAATATAATGATAAATATAAGACCAGTTTCAGATTTAAGAAATAAATATCAAGACATAGAAACAACAATTTTAAAAGATGATGAAAATGTATACTTTACTAAAAATGGATATGGTGCAATGGTTTTAATTAGTTTAGAAAGATATACAAAAATGGTAAATGAAATAAATGATAAACAAATAAAAAATAAAAGTATAAATATAAATAATGGTATATTAGATGAAATAAGCGGAGAAGAAGATATATTAACAGAACAATTAAATGCAGAAGAAGAAATATTTCCTAAAATAAAAAAGAAAATGTTATAAAGAAATATTCCCAATCTAAGCAGATTTTTTTTAGTAAAGGTAAAACACCCCAAAAGATGTTGAAAAAATCTAAAAAGTCTTTGAATTTACATAGGTATTTTCAAAGACTTTTTAATGTATAATTTAAAATAATAAGACTATATTTCTATTCTAAGAAAATTATCATGGTAGGATAATTTTCTGTAGATATCTTAGCTTTGCGAATATAGTTAATTTAGAGATAAGTTATTCAGAGCAGATTATTATGTTTTTTACAGTTCCTTAAAAACTTTATAAATACAATCAGCTTTGAGGAATAAAAATTTTTCGCAATAAATTTAATTGATAAAACACAA
>CAMXQV010000035.1 GCA_947245515.1 uncultured Clostridium sp.
TTTAGATGAATTATGCAGTCTTGCACACGAATTAGATAATGATATAGACAAGCAAATGTTTTTTAGAGGGTTATCGTTAGGAATAAAGCTATCTAATTTCAATTTAGACAATATAGAACAATAGCATTACTTTTTAGAGTTAATGATATAATCAATAATTGCTTTAACAATTTTCTTATCTTCTCTGTTGAACATATTTAAGGAATTAGTAATAAACTCATCATCTGTAATAACTTGCTTATCTATTAAGCCATTAAAGAGTTCATCAGAGTTGATTTGAAGTGCATTACATATATCAATAATAGTAGAAATACTAATACCACTTTCGCCCCTCTCAATTAAGCTAATGAAATTTATACTTTTTTCTAGCTTTTCTGCTAGTCCCTCTTGTGTTAGATTTTTCATCAAACGAATTCGCTTGATATTTTGACCTATAACTTTTAGTGTATTTTCTTTGTTTTCTTTCATATTATCACCTATTTAGAATTTTACACAAAATGGTAATTTAAGATAAGAAAACAATACTTTAATAATTATAAATAGCACTTGATTAAATAAAGTAGGTATAGTATAATGTTGATAGTTCTATTTAATAATAAGAAGAAAGGAGGAAATAAATATGTTGATAAATATATTAGCATTATTATTAGTAGTTCTTTTAATCTATGGAATAGTTAAAGATAAAAAAGATGGACATACTATAAAAAATGAAAAATTACAAAAATGTGTTAAAGCATTAATGATAAGTTTAATAGTTTTAATTTTAGGATTTGTAATAATGTCAACTATTAATAAAACAGTTAATACAGAAATAATAAAGCAAATTAATAGCATTATTCTCTATCTTTTAGTAGGAATAAATGTAGTAATTTTAGCTGTGTGTACAGTAATATCAATTAAAAATAAAGAAAAGCTACCTTTCTGGATAAGTATTTTACAAGGTCTACTAATAGCAGTAGTAGTTATGACTATAATTACACAAATAATTAATGGAAATAGACATCAAAAAGAAATAGATAGTGTAAAAGAGCAAACAACAAAAATTATGAATAACTATAAATAATTCTAAGCCAGTTATTAAGTTAACTGGTTTTTCTTCTGCCTTAAATTAACTAATATCAGCATAATACCAATAATACAATAACAGTTCATAAGGAGCAATAGTCATTTTTCTAGTTTCAGCCGTAACCTTTCCCACTAAAACAATAAACAACTCTTAAACACGATTTTCAACTGAAATAAAATAACTTGAAGATAAAGAATAACCGAATTAGTGAAAATATAAGAAAGTAGGTAATAGAAATGGTAAGAATAATAAAGGAAAATCAAGAGTCGCAACAAAAACTAAATTTCTACAAGGCATACAATAAAATTTGAAAGCAAGTAAGGGAAATAATGCAACAAATAAAACAAATAGATAAGTATAGTGATAAACAAGAAGAATATATGAAATTAACAATAGTAGATATATCTCGTTTGCTAGAAGAGGTATCTAATACATTAAAGGAAAAATTAAAGAAATAAGAGATAAAAGGTAACAATAGTTAGTTTAGATTAAGAAAGACTTTAAACAAGTTTTTCAGTTTTGAGCAAAACCTTTTCCAATGAATAAATAAAAAACTTGTGAAGAGGAAATGAACAAGAATAACCATAAGAATAACAGCAAGAAGCGGACAAATAAAATCTAATAGAATAAATACATACATATATTAAGTAATAAAGGTAAGATTAGAAGAAATACAGACAAGAAAATAATAGTAGGAAATGAAAAAAGTTGAAATGTTTTTAGCTTTGAGAAACTTAATAATCAAGTAAATGAAAAAAAACTCACTTGCAAAATCAGTGAGTTTTCATTTTGTCCAATTTCAGTGGTAGACTTACAGCGAAACCTCCTACAAAGAAATACATTTTGGTTTTTGGAACGTTTTGGTGACCCGTACGGGAATCGAACCCATGATTCCACCTTGAGAGGGTGGCGTCTTAGCCGCTTGACCAACGGGCCATAAAAAGTATTTAAAACACTTTTTATTTATATCATTTTTTTTCTATTTAGTCAACCACTTTATAGCAATCAAATAAACAATTTCTGAAAGGATTTTTCCTATCACCAATTTTTACCATTCATATTAATATCTCTAGGATTATATTTTCTAAAAACACTTTCTACATCTCTTTGTTCTTTAGTAGCTTGTGCCTTTATATCCTGTATTTCTTTTTCCATTTTTTTAGTTTTATCCTCTGACTCTTTTTCCTTCTTCTCCTTTTTATTATCTTTTTCGTCCTTATCATCATCCTCTTTATTCTCTTGATTTTTCTGTAGACTACTTAACCTATCTATTTCTTTTTGAATATCTTTCCTTAATTGTTCAGCTTCCTGACTATGACCTTTAATATTATTCTTATTTGCACAAACTTTTTCTGTTAATATATCTATTGCAGAGTTATATTTTTCTATCGCTTGTTTTATGCTTTCTTCATCTTTTTCCCTAACTTGAACTGTTTTGCAAATTGCTAAAGCATAATTAATCCTAACCATACATTCTTTCTCTTTTGGAATTAGAGTATTTAGAGCTTTTTCATATTCCTTTATTGCTACTTCATATTCTCCCTTCTGATAAAGAATATTTCCATAATTATAAGGTGCAACATAACTTTGTATAAAATTAATATAAGTTAAAGCTTTAGCTTGACTTTCAGAATATTGCTTTTCCTTATAATTATTTATTAAAACACTATTTATTATGCTATTATACAACATTTTTATCATTAATAATATTAAAATAATATATATTACAGTTAATATTTTTCGTTTCATTGCATTCTCCTCTTTTGAACTATAAAGTCTACTATTAGCAAAAAGGCTAATGGAATTGCAAAATAATAGTATATATCTTGATACGAATTTATTTTTTCTTCATTAGTCTGAGAATTTGATATTTCTCTTTCTATGTCCTTTAATTTATAGTTAATATTGGTTTGCTTACTCATTTGTATATAATCAATTCCAATATCTGAAGCTATTTGTTTAAGATTTTTTTCATCTATTTTAGAAATAGCTGGAACATTATTATAATTATCATCATAATAATTTAAGTAATAATATGGGCTACTAGGATCTTCAGAATATGCACTACTTACCATCTTTCCTCCTGTTGAAGTTCCATACCCTAATAGTGCCCCATTAGATATATATTGTTTTATACTTGAAAAAGATTGTAAATTTTCCCTTTCTTTAGTTATTTCACCATCAGTTACAAAAAATATAATAAATTTTGAATTTCCCTTTTGCTTTTGTTGCTCTTTCTTTAAAGTTTTTTCCAAAATATCTTTTGATAAATTCATTGAACTTCCTTCAGCATAAAAATCATCTTCTAGGTGTATAGCTTGTAACTCTGCTTGAACCATATCACTATCTGTTGTAAATGGTATAAGCTTTTGTGCTTTGTTACCAAAGGTTATAATTGAAAATTTACATCCAGATAATTCATCTACAATATAACAACAATCACTTACAACTCCTTCAAATCTTTCTCTATTTCCATTATAATCTAAAGCTCTCATACTTACACTTGTATCTATAACAAATAAAATACTTAAATCCGAATTTAAGGCTGTTGTTTCTCCATTTGGAAGCATAAACCTTAAATTGATAATAAATAATAAAATAACTATTGCTATTTTTATTATTATATTGGTAAAGTGTTGTTTAAGCATTTTGCTTTGTCTAGGTGTTTTTTCTTTATTTAATTTATTATTAAATTTTTCTTTAAATTGCTTATTATATATAATAATTATAATTAATAGTATACTTATTATAGTCATAAGCCATATTGGAATTATTGGATTTATTATCATAATCTAATCCTTTTCTCTATTATTATTAAAATTAAAAATATTATTATAACACTTATTAGTATCCCTTCTGGATGATCTGTTACATAAGTTTTTTTACTTGTTTTTAACAAAGAAGTTTTTGTTTCTTTTATTTCATTAACAATATTTGAGGTCATTTTATTTAAGTTTCCTGTGTAAAATTTTCCTCCTGCTTTTTGTTCTACTGCTCTTTTATATGAAGCTATTTTCTCTTGTGTAGCAAATTCGTTCATTTCAGTTGATGGACAATAGGCATATAAATTTATATTGTATTGTTTGCATAAACTGCATGCATCTTCAAGTTTAACTGTTTCTCTCCCAGCAACATCATTATCAGTTGCAAAAATAATTATTCTTGTTCTTTCTTTTTCTGTTTTTAATTTAGGAAAAGAAAATACAGTTCCGAGCTAGTCCATCTCCTACAAGTGAACTCCCCTTTTCTTCTGAATTTGCTCCAACTCCTCCATACCAAAGCATTGGTAGTTCTTCTCCATCTAAAATATAAGTTGAAGGTGGATACCCATTATTTTCTATTGCTATTTTTAATTGTTTTTCTAATATATCAAAGCATTCATATATATAATCATAATCATCTGTTAATGGACAGTAAACAACTGGTGAAGTATTATATATAACTATACCTATTCTATCACCTTCAATACTTGGTATTATTTTTCTAAATTTGTTCATTAACTCTATATTGACTTCACTTTGTGAAGTTGATATATCTAAACCTATTAGTATATCTCTATTATATTTTTCATCACTTTTTGTTTGAACTGTTACTGGTCTTGCAATAAGAATGCTAACACTTACTATAACTATTACCATTAATACTTTTATTAAATTTGATAAAATCTTATATTTCTTTACTTTAGCTTTATAATATTCTGTTTCCTTTATATATTTTGTATTAGCCACTTTCTTTCCATTTGTATATTTTATTTTTTTATTAAAATTCTTAAATCCTATTATTAGTGCTATTACTAGACCTATTACTATTGCAATTGGATACCTTAATTCCATTCGTTTATAACTCTCCTTGCTTTGTTTATAGCGCTACTAAAATCCCCTATAGATTTACTAGCAAATTCTGGCTCATAATATTCTTCAATTAATTCATATAAAGTTGGTAGGTTAAGTTTTTTAATTTCTGCTAAAGAATAATTTTGTGTTGTAATATCAGTAATTTCAAAGACAAATAATCTTATATTTTCACTTATTAATTGATAGGCTTCTCTTAAGTCAATACTTTTGTTCGTATATTTATACTCAATTGAAGCTAATTGGTTTAGATATTTACTTTTTATTACTGGTAGGTTTTTTATATTTTTTTCTGGAATTGCTTTTACTTCTGATTTTTCAATTTTATCTTTACTTTTTTTCTTTGAAAGAATAAAATAAATAGTTAATAATATTATTAATACAATTGCTATTATTAATGGAATTATTGAATAGGTAAAAGGTTCCTGTAAATTAATAGATGTTCGCATTTTTTCGCCTTTCTAATAATTTAAATACATCGTTTACTATATCTTTTTGCTTATTTATTGTTGTTGTTACTATTTTATATTTTTTAAATTTCTCTTTAGTTTCATCATATATCTTTGTTTTTATTTCTAATTCCAATTCTTTCAATTTTTCATCTTCTAAAATATAATCTGGAATATAATTATCTTGATCTACATCAAAGGCATTATAACCTGTCATTAAGGCATCAGAAACATTTACAAACATTACATCATGAAGAAGAGACAATCTTCTTAAGGTTTCTTCAGAAATATTACTCATTCCTTCTATATCTGTTATTACAAAAATTATCATTCTTCTCTTTATAAAACGTAATATATAATTTATTAAGTCTTCTAAATTATTTTCAGTATTAATTTCTTTTTCATAGGAATTTAAAATTTTTTCTATATTATAAAGCCCTGTTTTAAATGGGAATAACTTTATCTTTTCTTTTCCCTTATAAATTGCACTAATTGAATCTCCATGTCTATCAACTAAATATCCAATTGTACCTGTTGCCATTAAAGCTAATTCTTTTTTAGCTTCCAAAGCTCTTGTGTCTGCTAACATTTTTTTACCAGAATCTAATATAAATAATATATTATGCTTTTTTTCGGCTCTATATTGTTTTATCAAAATTTTATTGGATCTTGCTGATGCTTTCCAAGCTATATCTTTTACATTATCTCCAACTACATATTCTCTTAAATCTTCGAAATTCATACTTTTTCCTTTATATATAGAATTATAGGAACCTTCTAAAATATTTGAAGTCTTTTTCTTGGTATATATTGAAAGATTTGCTTTAATTTTAGTAATATACTTCATTTTCATAATACTTTTCTCCTAAAAACAAGTTTATGGTGCTTTTATTGAACTTATTATTGCATCTATTATTGTTTCAACTTGTACTTCATCCGCAATAGCTTCAAAACTTAAAGCTATTCTATGTCTTAAAATACCATGACTTAAAGCTTTTATATCATCTGGTGTTACATAGGTTCTTCCATTTATTAAAGCTAAAGCTTTACTTGCTTCCATAAAAGCAATAGATGCTCTTGTACTTGCTCCATTTGTTACATATTTTGAAAGCTCTGGTCCAATTACTTTTGATGTATTTCTTGTTGCATACACAATACTTATTATATATTTTTTTACCGCTTCATCTATATATACTTTCTTACTTAATTCTTGTAAATATTTTATGTGCTCTATTTCTACTACTTTTTTTCCTTCTTCGAAGATATTTTTTTCTATTCTATTTAATACTTCAAGTTCTTCATTTGCTGTAGGATATTGTAAGGTTTCTTTTATTATAAATCTATCTTGTTGTGCTTCTGCTAATAGATAAGTCCCTTCTTGTTCTATTGGGTTTTGTGTTGCTATTACTATAAAAATGTCTGGAAGTTTAAAAATTTCTCCTCCTATACTTACTTGTCTTTCTTGCATAGCTTCTAACATTGCACTTTGTGTTTTAGAACTTGATCTATTTATTTCATCTAAAAGCACAAAATTAGCACATACTGGTCCAAGCTTTGTTTCAAACTCTCCTGTTTTAGCATTATAAGTTTGAGTACCTATTATATCGCTTGGCAATAAATCTGGAGTACCTTGTATTCTTGAGAATTTTCCTCCACAACTTTCAGTTAGTACTTTTGCAGCTGTTGTTTTTGCCAAACCTGGTACAGATTCAACTAATATGTGCCCATTTGCAATTAGTGAAATCAATAAAGATATTTGTAAGTTTTTTTGACCTACTATTCTCGATGTGTAGTAGTTTGATATTGCTTTTATTATTTCATTACTTTTATTTATTTCTTCAATTGATATATTATTATTTTCCATTTTTTCCTCCTCTTTGGTATTTTATATTTAATTCTATAGCTTTCATTTTTTCTTATATAGTATATATTTATCTTATAATATCAAAGAATATTTTTTTATGCAATCTTTTTTTATTAATTGTTTCAATATATTAAAATAATATTTTTATTTAAAACTTTTCTCCAAAATCTCTTCTAACCTTTGATATCTTTTGGTTAAATATAAATATCCAATTAGAGCTTCAAAGGCAGTTGAATACATATATTCTTTAATATTTGAGTTTTTTGGTAAATGATGATTTTCTGTATTTCTTCCTCTACGTACAATATCCTTTTCTTCGTCTGTTAATTCTTCCATTATTTTTTTAAGTAAATTCGCTTGTGCCTGTGCCTTCACATACTTAATTGCTTCAATATGTAACTTATGTGGTTTTAAATTTGTTTTATTTATAAGTTCTGTTCTAATATATAATTCAAATACACAGTCTCCTACATATGCCCATGTTAAGGGTGACATTAAATTAACTTCTTTTTCATCTCTTTCTATTTTTATAAAATCTTCTAACATATTTTCCTTCTCTTCTTTTATTTTTTATATTTTATTTACCTTTTCAATTGTAATTTTGCCTAGCTTTCCATTTTTAAATTCATCTAAAATTATATTTGCTGTTTTTTCATCATCAACTTTTCCTCCAGAAATTATACATCCTCTTTTTCTTCCTATTTCTTGCATAACCTCGTACACTTTTTCGTTTTCTAGCTTATCCTGTTGTTCCAAAATATTTTTTATTTGTTGTTCTTCTATTTTATATCTTTCACATATTAGTTTTAAATTATTTTCTATTAAATATTTAACTAAATAGTAGGCAATTTCAGTTTTTTCTAAAATTTCTTGTTTTATTGTTCCTGTAAAGGCTAAATGTAAAGCAATTTCTTCATTTTCAAATTTTGGCCATAATACTCCTGGGGTATCTAGTAACTCTATTTTTTCGTTCATTCGTATCCATTGTTTTTGCTTTGTTACACCTGGCTTATTTCCTACTCCTGCTGTTGTTCTCTTTGCTATTCTGTTAATATAAGATGACTTTCCTACATTTGGTATTCCTAAGATCATCGCTCTTATTTTTCTTCCTTTTCTTCCTTTTTCAGCTTGATTTTTTAGGTCTTCTTGCATAACTTCTTCTATTTTTTTTATGCTTTCTTCTATTCCTTTGCCTGAATTTGAATCTGTTGATATTGCAACAAGGCCTTTGTTTTTAAAGTATTCTACCCATAGCTTATTTTGATAATCTTCTGCTAAATCACATTTATTTAATAATATTACTTTTTTCTTTCCTTTTGTTATTTTTGATATTTCTGGGTTTTGACTTCCTCTTGGTATTCTAGCATCTAATAATTCTATAACTATATCAACAAGTCTTAAGTCTTCAATTATTTGTCTTCTGGTTTTTGCCATATGACCTGGATACCAGTTGATATTGGTTTTAGAAAACAGTTCTTGATTATTTTCTTTATTATTATTCATAATTTCTCCTTCTCTATTTTTAAGCAAACACTTGTTTTGTTTTTATCTAAATATATAAAACTTTATTTACTCCTTTAAGGGTATGATTTTTGCTAATTCTTGTTTTTTTATTTTTCCTTCTCTTATAACTACAAGTTTTTCATCTTCTACCTGTACAATTGTTGATACAGTATCTTTTTCTATATCACCACAATCTAAAATATAGTCTACTTTACTACCCAATTCTTTAATAATATTTTTTACTTTTGTTCCTGTAATACTTCCAGAAAGATTAGCACTAGGAGCAACAATAGGTACACCTGCTAGTTGAATAAGCTTATGAGTAAGACCTTCTTTTATAAGTCGTACTCTTATATATTTGTCACCTGCAGATATAAGATTAGGTAAAACTCCATCTTTTTTCTTAATTTTTATTGTTAATGATCCTGGCCAAAAATTATCTATCAATTTTTGTTCAAAAGGATTTATATCTTCAACTATTTCTTTTAACATAGAAATATCTGAAATTAAAATAATTAAAGGTTTATACTCTGGTCTGCCCTTGACCTTATATATCTTCTCACATGCCTCTTTATTATAGGCATTTGTTCCAATGCCATATACAGTATCTGTTGGAAAAACAACTAATTTTCCTTCCTTTAAGGCTTTTGCTATTTCTAACATATTATCCTTATCTATTTCTTCATATTTTAAATATTTTGTCATTTTTTACCACTCTTTTTCTCTATTTTAAATTATAATATTTCTAACTTTCTTTTAATTTATTTATTAAAGTTTCTACAGATATAATGTAAGAGTAACTTTTTTAATTATAACATAATTATAGTTTTATAGGAAGTAAAACATAGCAATCAATTAAAATTTTAGGTTTCTTCTAAAAATTAGAACAACAAAGGTTACACTTTATTAAAAAATAAAGCACTTAATTATAAGTTTTCTATTTTATTAGTTTAAATTATAAAAATCTATTCGCTCCAAAAGGTTTATAAATATTTATTGCTTTCGTTGCCCCTTTCTCAAAATTCTATAAAAAAGTATCTAACTTTTCTAAAAATTTTGGAACATTTACCCCGAAATCACTTAATGATAAATAATTAAAAACCTTCTAGCACTATTTAAACTTATAATATTTAAACTAATAAAACAAAAAAATATAATTAATTGCTTTATTTTTTATATTTTATATAAAAATCATAAAGTCCTATAATTATTTTTATCTGCTCTTTCATCCATTTTTCTATCGAACTTTTCATTATTGTAAAACCAGTCTGTTTTCTTATCTTTAGGATTATTTTTTCTATTTTTATCTAATAATAAATCAAATAAAATAGCAATTGGTATTATCATTCCAATAAAAGATACAAATGTATTTGTATATATATTAATATCAAGGTTTTCCCCTACCTCTAAAATTGCTGTAATACTACTTAATAAATCAACACCAAAATACATTGAATAACTCAATAAATATATTAAGGCACCTACTATTTTTCTTTTTATTATTAGTATCATACATACTAATGCAACAAACAATAATATTATTTCCATAGACATATTTAGTGGTATAAATGGAAATTCAACAGCTAATTGATATAAAACTGCTACTATTATTCTGAATATCCAAAACATTGCCATAAACATAACTAATAGCCAAGTTGACAAGTTCTTCATTTGTTGTTTCCTCCTTTATTTCCTTTTGTTAAAGGGTAAAAGTTTTACTTTTACCCTTTTTTATTTATATATTAATCTACAAAATCAAAATCATCTTTAAATTTTTCTTTAAATATTTCAAATACTTTATTTAAAATTTCATCATCTTCTACACTTGTATAAGATTCTTCCTCTGAATCGTCATCTGTATCTTCAACTTTTAATATTACTACTTCTCCTTCGTCTTCTTCTCCTTCTTCATCTATTGGTAATAATACTACATATTCTTCCTCATCTAATTCTACTAAATCTAAAAATTCAAATTTAACTTCATTTCCTTCTTCGTCATTTAATACTACTATGTTGTCTAATTCCTCTCCTTCATAATTTTCTTCCATGTTTGTTCTCCTTTCAATTTTATTACATGTTTTTTTATTATACTAATATAATAACTTATTTTCAATGGTTTTACAAGGAATTTTTCAATTTATTTAAATAATTTTCTAAAATATATACTGCTGATATAGTATCAACTATATTTCTTTTTTTATGCTTATTTATCTCTAAAAAATTCATTGTTTTATGTGCTTCTACTGTTGTTAGTCTTTCATCTATCCAAGCAATTTTTATTTTATTATACTTACATTTTAATTTGTGTATAAATTGCTCTGTTATTTTAGCTCTCTGAGATATTGTTCCATTCATATTTAAGGGCATTCCAACTACAATTGTATCTACTTTATATTTTTCTAAGATTTGATCTAGTTTTCTAAGTATTATTTTATCACTACCATTTCTTTGTATAGTTTCTAAGCCTTGTGCTGTTATATTAAGTTCATCTGTAATTGCAATTCCTACTCTGGCTTCTCCATAATCAATTCCTAAAATTCTCATATTATTCAAGTCCTATATAATTCTTCACCATTTTTTCAAGTAATTCATCTCTTTCAAGAGTTCTAATTTTATTTCTTGCATCATTATGGCTTGTAATATATGTAGGGTCACCTGATAATATATACCCTACTATTTGATTAATTGGATTATATCCCTTTTCTACTAAATCTTCATATACTTCTTTTAATATATCTTTGCATTTAGTATTTTCTTCTCTTTCCACACTAAAGTTCATTGTTTTATCAAATTCCATATATAATATATCCTCCTTTTATTATATATTAGTGATATCACTTTCTTCTACATCAGCTGTATCTAAATATTCTTCTAGTTTTTTTAGAACTTCTTCTAGACCTGTTCCTTTATAATATGATGATATTACAAAATTTAATTTTGCTTTTGTATTCATATTATTATTTTCTTTTTCTATTTTTAAATTCTTGGTATCAAAATTTATTTCTTTTAATTCTTGTTCTGTTAAGGAAATTGTTTCTAACTCTATTTTTTCTTTTATTTCATTTAAAAATTCTGCAACTCCTTCTATCTCAACTCCTGAAAAAGCTATAACAAATTTTGGTCCCATATACCTTACAAAAATATATTGCTGTGAAATACTTTCTTTTATATATTCACTAATTCTTGTTATTACTTTATTACCTAGTTCTCTACAATATTTTTTATTTATTTCTTGTATATTTATAATTTTAAACATACAGATTGTAGAAATAGTATGTTGGTCTATTACTTTTTTTCCTTCTCCATATAAGTATTCAGCTGAATATAAACCTGTAAATAAATCTTTTCTAACAATTGCTTCTAAAGTTTTTTGATGTACTACAGTTTTTAGTACAGATATTATATTTTCTTTTATAACTTCTAAAACTGTAGTATCTACATTATCAAAATCATGTGGTGTTCCACTTTCCATTATCCAATATCCAATATATACATTATCTATATATAGAGGGAAGAAAATAGCTGATTTTGCTCTTCCAAATTCCATTTGCTGATATGGTAATCTTTCATTTTCATTATTTACTGTAACATATTTTGGTGTTGCTGTTTCAATACTATCTCTAAACATATCAACATTTTGCAAGGCTTTTAAGGAATTCCAATGCTTTTTATCAACATTAGATGCTTTAATTTCGTATTCTGCTCCATTAAATACAACTATTGTTGAATATTTTATTTCATATCTTTCTATTAATATTTCGTTTATTTTTACTATCTTTTGTTCTACACTTGAAGTTTCTCCTATAGCATTCATAAAATCTTGTACTACTGATAAGTTGTTAATTCTTTGATTTAAATTTTTAAATTTTTGTATTTTTTTGTGTATTGAAACATTATATATTATTAAGCCTATTACTATACAAACTAATATAATTACTACTGCTATTATCACTTCTTTTCACCCCTCTTTTAGTTATTAGATTTTTTTCCTCATTTGATCTAAGGTATTATTCATATTTGGTGAAAAATTATTTCCTCTTTTATTATCAGAATATGGAGGTATATTATTTTTCATATTTGGTATTGGATAAACCATTTTTGCTAATTGTCCTAAGGTTTGTCCAAAACTTTTTGAATATCCTTTTAGTGAAACTTCATTATCAATTACTCCTTGTAAATATTTTGTATAAATCTGTTCTTCAAAAGGTATTGATATATATTTTATTGTATTTCTATCAAATAATTCAGTCATAAAAGACATTGCTGGATCCTTATAAAATGCCATGCCTCCAATAATTGTCTTGTCTGTAATTCCCCTAATTTTTACAACTTTATTTAGTATAATTCTTAATTTTTGTTCATCTAATATATTTTTTGCTTTTAATTCTCTTAAAAATGCAGTCAACGGTTGCATTGTCAATATATCTAGTGATTGAACTAAATATAAATCCTGTGTTTGCTTAAAGTATCCTAAAGGTGTATTAAAATCTGTGTCTATTAACACTAAGGAATAATTTCTTACTAAAGTTTCTAAAATTTCATCTGTATAGTTTATTAAATCTTCTTCATTTGGTAAAGAAGTATATACAGTTAAATTTTTGTTTACCTTTATTCCTTGTGCTGTACCTCTTGCAAGACCTTCTATACTTCTAGAAGCAATATCTCTTAGCTTATCTTCATTTTTAGTATATATATAATACGAATTTCTATTTTGGGTTGTATCTAATATGGCTGTGTTTATTCCCATAACTGAAGATATATATTCTGCTATATTATTAACTATAAAAGATGTTCCATTTTTACTTGTTCCTACAAAGGTAGCTATTTTTTTATCTGGTGTTAATAAATATGACAAGTCTTTGTTACTTTGGTGTTGAGTTGCTTCACCTATATTGTGGTTATATATGTTGTCATAATTATTGTAATTGTTATTATAACTTTGAGGGTTTGCTTGGCTATTTATAGTTGTATTTTCATAATTATCTTCTTTTAAGGTTTGTGATTGATTAATATTGGTATTTTCTTTAGGTGTATTTTCGAATTCTGGTAATTTTGTATTAAATTGTGTATCTTCTGTATTATTAAACATTCCTGGAAAGACCTCTTCTGGTGTTTCAAATCCAGGCATTATATTTTGTTGTTCTTCAAAACCTGGTAAAACGTTTTCTTCTTTTTCAAAGCCTGGTAAAGTATTTTCTTCTTCTCCAAAGCCTGGTAAAGTATTTTCTTCTTCTCCAAAGCCTGGTAAAGCATTTTCTTCTTTTCCAAAGCCTGGTAAAGTATTTTCTTCTTCTCCAAAGCCTGGTAAAGCATTTTCTTCTTTTCCAAAGCCTGGTAAAGTATTTTCTTCTTCTCCAAAGCCTGGTAACATATTTTCTTCTTCATTTTCAAAACCTGGCAATATATTTTGTTCAACTTTTGGTTCAAATTCTGGTAGTATATTTTGTTCTTCTTCTGGTAAAACTGGTGCCTGTATAGGATTTGTTCTTGGTCTTCCTCTCCCTCTCTTTACTGGTTTTGTTGCATTTTCATCAGTAACGACAGGATTTTTTCTTGGTCTTCCTCTTCCTCTTTTTACTGGCTCTACTATTCCTTCTGTTGCTGGTATTGGTGTTTGCTCCTTTTGAATTTCTGGATTTATTATATTTTTTTGTTCTTTATTTTCTTCATCTTGGAATATGTTATTTTCTAATTCACTACCTATATTTATTTGTTCTTCTTCAAATTGATTTACTGTTGTTGGCTGAGTTTGTATATTTTCTTCTTGTTCAAAGCTATCCTGTGAGTTATTTGTTATATTTTGCTGGTTTTGTATTTCTTTTGGTTTCTTTCTTAATAATTTTTTACTTCCTTGTAAATTGACTGATGATGGTATTACTATAGGTTCTGTTATTTGTTTGTCTTTTGTTACTTGATTTAACAAAGTCTCACTTGGTCCAGTACTTTGTTCTTTTTTAGTGCTATATCTTAAACTATCTGAAACACTATTATTGAAAGACATTATTTGTTGATATTTTTCTGATTTTTCTTCTAATACTGCTCTTACATTTACTGGTAAGAATTGTGTTATAACTCTTAGTTGTGTATCATTGTATTGTGCAGCTATATTACTAAAACTATCTACATATTTTTCTTCATTACTTCCTAATCTTTTATAATGTGCTACTATGTTTTGTATTTCCATTTCACTTACATCATTTTCATTTTCTGCTTGATAGTTTACATCATCTGAGTCTATTTTATAATATATTTTTGCTTCTTTTTTTGAACGAGGTTTATATATTAATTTACATACTTCATCAAAACTTCTATCTTTCCCTATTAAAGCATCATATATTCCTATTCCAAATAGTTTTACTAGTATTGCTTCTCCTTTTGCTCTTCTATCAGCACCTATTAATATTATTGGTATATCGTTTCCTCTAATATTTGATGCTTCATCACTTATACTATCTAATTTTTCAAAGATAAATTTGTCAATTTGATCATATTGTGTACTTGTAAAGGTTTCTAGATCTTCACTTATTACTATCCTATCATAGGTTTTATCTTTTTGTAATTCTTTTAATATTGCATTAAAGTAATATACATTCTTAAAAGAAATTATCTCTTTATACTCCTTTTGATATTTCTTTACAATTTGTTCTGATATTTCCTCATTACTTACAGCAAATAAAACTTTCATTTGTTACCCCCTTCCAAATTTTACAAACACTGCAAATGCTAGTGGTAATATTTGGCATATTATTAATAATGTTACAAAGGTTACAATTAACGCCATACCTTTTTCTAAGGTATCTAATTTTCTAATACCTATAATGTATTGGTGAATTGCACCATATGCGATTCCTAAAAAGCATAATGGAATACTATATATTCTAACTATATTTAAAATGTATGCAACTGTTCCATATGCATCTGAACCATATTTTATTTTATAATCATCAAGAGATTTAGCATTATTATCTTTTATTTCTACTAATTTACTTTCTGTTTTTTCATCTATTGCTTTGTCTTCTGCATAAATTGTAGTTGTTCCTAAAAATATTGCTATTAATATTGCTATTATCATAACTATAGTTATTGATTTTTTCATCTATTATGCCCCTTTCTCACTTCTCCTTCTGGTAATTTTTTCTAATTATGATTATACTTTTATATCATACAATAAATTATAAAAAATAGCAAGATATTTTTTTAATTTATTGTATAAATATTCATATTTTTGTAGTCTTTATTAGCTAATTGGTATTTAGAAGCATATTTTTTATTTATTTTAATTTATGGTGTTACCAAACTAATTTCAAGTATTCCTTTTATTATTATATTGTTTTTCTATATAATAAAAATATTCAATTTTTTTATAAAAACTTTATTTTTATCTTTTAATATCAGTTAAAAATTACTATAAGGTAATTCAACTTAATTTATTTTTTTATATTTGTCATAAAGTATTATTTTTTTAATATATTAATAATAAAAACTATAAAATATATAGCTTTTGTTTGATTTTTGTACTTTTTCTTTTTTTTCCTGATTTTATATATTTTTATTTTACTTTTTCAAAGTTTTTTTATCAATTTTAATATTTTTACATAGAAATATACTTGCTTTTACTTAAAATTTATAATATTATATAAAAACATAAAGGAGACAAAATTATGAACACAAAAAAAATAATAATAACAATAATATCAATTATATTATTTATACTATTATTTTCTCTTTCCTATAAAGTCCTTAACAACTATATATTAAAAACAAATTTTGAAAAGGAAATCTTATCTTTTTCAGACAAAAATCAAGAAACAATATTTGAAATAAACAAGATAACCTTTTTTAGTAGTGCTAATGTAAAAAACAAAAATATATCTGCAAATAGTTATACTATTGAAAATTTATATCAATATACAGATATGGCCTTTTTCATAAACAACAAAGATGAAAAAACTTTAGAAAATACCTTAAAAAAAGTATCAATAGAAAATCTTAGAATAAACACAAGCCCAACTGAAGGAAATCCACAATTATACTTTAAAAGCATAAAGCATTTTTCAAAAAATGAAATAATAGATACAAACCTAATCCAAGATAGATTAGAATTCAATATAACTTCAGATGAAAAAACAGATTTAGAAGTACCCACCTTATATAATAACCTAGCAAATCCAATTACTTTAAGTTACATAAATCAAAATATAAAAACAGATTATACTTTAACAGATACATCATCTGCAATTACTTTTGATGGAACCTTACTAAAAAAATGTAATATTTTATTAACTAGCCTAACCTGTAAGCTATCCTTCGACCTTTTTATTACAAATAATTTAGACCAAAAATTTAAAAGTACTATATTTATTGATATACCTTTAGAAAACGAAAATAAAACCATATATGATGGAAACCTTAATTTTAAAAAAGAAGTAAATTATAAATTTTATAGATATGAATAAAGGAGAATTTTGATGAATAAATCTACTACCATCGTAGAACAACTACAAAACAAATATCACAAAACAGAAGAAGTAACTAATTTTAAACAAATGTTATATCGTTCAGCTGACATATACCGTTCTAGAACTGCATTTAAAGTAAAAGCTTCCAATAATAATATAATTTCAATTACCTATGAAACTTTCAAGAAAGATATAATATATTTAG
This sequence comes from uncultured Clostridium sp., assembly GCA_947245515.1. Lineage (GTDB taxonomy): Bacteria > Bacillota > Clostridia > TANB77 > CAG-508 > CAG-269. The sequence continues at coordinate 17,398 of CAMXQV010000035.1, forward strand.
GGACAAGTTTAATCAATAAAGGTTTCACTAATAAAAAAATAGCAGTTATCGGAAAAAATAGCTATAATTGGTGTGTCTCATATTTAGCGGCAAGTATTGTTGGTATTGTAGTTCCTATTGACAAAGAATTGCCTACAGACGATGTTATTAATTTTATGAATGTTTCTGAAGCAACTTGTATATTAGGTGAGCAAAAAAATTTAGCTTCAATAATACAATCTAAAAATAACTTAATCAATAAAGACACTTATTTTGTTTTCTTTGAAGAAACAGAAAATAATCCTACACTTTCTTCTATACTACAAGAAGGAAAAAAATTATATGATAGTGGAATAACTGATTTTGATAATATTGAGGTTAATCCAGATGAACTTAAAATCTTACTATTTACATCTGGAACTACTGGAAATGCAAAAGGTGTGTGTTTATCTCAAAGAAATATATGTTCAAATTTATTATCAACCTATGGAATTGTAAAGGTAAAAAGAAGTGACTTATTTTTCTCTGTTTTGCCCTTGCATCATACCTATGAATGTACACTTGGTTTCTTACTTCCAATATATAGTGGTGCAAGTATTGCACACTGCGAAGGTTTAAGATATATTACACAAAATATGACAGAATATCATCCTTCTGTTATCTTATGTGTTCCTCTATTATTAGAAAAATTGCATAAAAATATTGTAAAAAATATGAATAAAGCTTTACCAGAGAAATATAAAAAGGAAAATGAAAATCCATTTTCTTCTTTACCTTTTTACCTTAAAAAAATTGTTAAAAATAAAGTAAAAAATACACTTGGTGGTAGACTTCGTGTTTTTATAGTTGGTGCTGCTGCTGCTAATCCTAATATTCTATCTGATTTTAGAGCTTTAAAACTAAATTCTTTACAAGGCTATGGCTTAACAGAATGTTCTCCTCTAGTTTCAGGAAATACTGATTTTTTCCAAAAAGATGATAGTGCTGGATTACCAATTCCCAATGTAGAATATAAAATAGAAAATCCAGATTCTGAAGGTGTTGGAGAAATTATTGTTAAAGGACCAAATGTTATGCTTGGCTATTATAATAATGATGAAGAAACAAAAAAAGTCTTAAAAGATGGTTGGTTTCACACTGGTGACTTAGGTAAAATAGATGAAAATGGTTATTTATATATTACTGGAAGATGTAAAAGTGTAATTGTTACCAAAAATGGAAAAAATATATATCCAGAAGAAGTTGAATATTATTTAAATGATAATCCACTAATTTCTGAAGCTCTTGTTCTTGGGATTCATAAGGAAAATGATGATGAAACCTATATTAATGCTCAAATTTATCCAAATATTGAAGCTATTACTGAATATTTAAAGGGTAGTGTTCCTACTAAAGAAGAAATTAAAAAGATTGTTTCTGATGTTGTTAGTAGTGTTAATAAAAAGCTTCCTAATTATAAACATATTAAAGGGTTTGATATTAGAGATAAAGAGTTTGAAAAAACTACAACTCAAAAAATAAAACGTTATGGAAATAATACAAAAACAAAATAAAAGAACAAATCTGAAAAATCTTTGATTTTCAGATTTGTTCTTTTGCCAAAATAGATTATTCTTCTTGTGGCATTTTTTATTTTATTTTGAATTATTAGTCTCTGCCCATCTTAACATTTTTATGTCTTTATATTTTTTTAATACTTCTTTATACTTATCATATTCTTCTTCCCATAAAGTATCTGGTACTTTATCAAAAGCAGTAAATATTTTTTCTGCTTCTGATAGATATATTATTTGTTCTTGTGCCGACATATTTTCGTATTGTTTTGCAAATTTATATAATTTATCTAACATTTGGTTTGCATCTATAAAGGACCAAAAGTCTTTGACTTTCATTCCAAATAGTTTTATTTGAAGTACTGAATATGCTATTAATGCGAATATCATAAATATTAGTATATATATTAATATTAATAAGGACATTTTTTCCACCTCTTCTATTTTACCTTTGTACTACTTTATTATACCATATCAGACATTTTTTAGCAAACTTTTAATACATAAAAAATATAAATTTTATACTTTACTTTATATAAAGTAAAGGACGAAAGCCGTGACGCGTGTACATATCAGTCAGAGTAGCGTAATTACGATAACATGCTGGATAACTCGCAAAGGCATGGTCGAACGACCCACCACGAAACGAAGTATATACTACTGAACCAGCTGTTTCCTTTACTATTTCCCATAAGTTTCCTGCTATATCATATATATTTTTCTTTTTTACTTCTTCTGTCACTCCTGTCGTTAATAATATATGCCCCGATACTCTATTGGTTTTTGTTGTATTTTCTTCCCAGGCTGATGCCATGGTTCCATTTGATGCTATTATACAATATTTTCCTTCACAATTATTTAAGGTTGTATCTGTATAATTTCCCCAAGTGCATTCTGCTTTTAAATCTGTATATTTGCTTCCATTTCTTCTGCTATTGCATATTTATTTTTTTCTCTTGCTGTTTTTGCTCGTTCTATAATTCCATTTTCTCCTGTTAGGGTTATTATAATTACTCCTGATAGGATTATTAATATTATTATTGTCCTAATATTCCGTTATGACTATTTTTAAAATTTAGCCAACATTTTCTAATTTATTATCTTCATTTCCCATATTTAAAATATTGAATTTATAATATATAGTTATTTCTTTGTTTTCTGATATTTCTATCTTGTCTACCAAAGATACAAGCATTGTTCTTGTTATTTCTTCCATATTAACAAAGTCTTTTACAAGTTTATTGATGTCTATTGATGAATCTTCTTTTTCTTCTAATTCTTTTAATTGCTTTATTCTTTCTTCTGCTTGTTTTCTACTTTCTATTTGCTTTGTATAAAGTCTTGTAAAATCTTCTTCTTCAAATAATTCATTGTACTTATCTTCATATAACTTGTCTATTCGCTTGTTTATATCTTTAATGGATAGGTTATAATAATTTGGACAGAAAAAATAAGGACATGTTATAATAAATAA
>CAMXQV010000036.1 GCA_947245515.1 uncultured Clostridium sp.
CAAAAATAAATAATTATAATCCTTCTCGCGCTATTCTTAATTAAATACAAACAAACAAATAAATAATTAAAATTTTAGGCGATTGTCTTGCAAGAAATATAAGGTAATTGCTTAAAATTTGTTATAGTTAAGTAAAAATAAGTTAGATATGCCAAAGATTACTATTTTTAAGTAAAAGTTATTTATTAAATTATAACCTTTACTTAAAAAAATCGGAACTTAAAATCCTACAAGAATTGAATAATATAATAAAAAGTGATAAAATTCAAAAAGAGGTGTATATTATGATAGATTTAAGCGAAGCAAGAAAAGCTTTCAAAGAATATGTAAAAAATTACGATCCAGAAGACAAACAAGTAAGTTTAAAAATAAAACATATAGAAAGGACTGCAATAATAGCAAGAAAAATAGCAGAAGCATTAGAACTAGAAAGAGAAGACATAGAACTAGCAGAATTAATAGGCTTATTACATGACATAGGTAGATTTGAACAAATAAGAAGATTTCATACTTTTTCTGATAGAGATAGTATAAATCATGGAGAAGCTGGTGTAGAAGTTTTATTTAAACAAGGTAAAATAAGAGAATTTATAGAAGATGATAAATATGACAATATAATAAGACTTGCAATTTTAAATCATAATAGAGCAGGAATAGAAGAGGGACTACAACCAAGAGAATTATTGCATGCGAGATTAATAAAAGACGCAGATAAAACAGACATATTTTATACTTTAACTATTGAGGATATAAAAGCAATATATGGAACCTATGATTTTTCAGATGACAAAATATCTGATGAAATTTACAGAGAGTTTATGGAAGAGAAAAGAATAGACTATAAAAATAGAAAAGGACCAGCAGATGTTTTATTATCACATTTTAAATTTGTTTATAATTTCTACTTTGATTATGGACTAAAATATATATATGATAATAAATATTTAGATAAGTTATATAACAGATTTACTTTTAAAGATGAAGAAACAACTAGAAGATATAAAGAAATATATGAAACTGCAAAAAAATATATAGAAAACAAATTAAAATTATAAGGAAAGAGAAGAAAATGGGCAAAAAATTACTAATTACAGAAAAGCCATCAGTAGCAATGGAATTTGCAAAAGCATTAAAAATAACAACAAATAGAAAAAATGGATATTTGGAATCAGAAGAATGGATAATAACATGGTGTGTAGGACATTTAGTAACAATGAGTTATCCAGATAAATATGATGAAAAATTAAAATTTTGGAGATTAGATACCTTACCCTTCATTCCAGAAGAATGGAAATATGAAATAATCCCTAATGTACAAAAGCAATTTGATATAGTACAAAGTTTAATGCAAAGGGAAGATATTGAAGAAATATATAATGCTGGAGACTCAGGAAGAGAAGGAGAATATATACAAAGACTAGTTTTTATGATGGCAAAACCAAACCCAAAGGCAAAAATGAAAAGAGTATGGATTGACTCACAAACAGAGGAAGAAATACTAAGAGGGATAAAAGAAGCAAAAGACCTATCAGAATATGATAGTTTATCAAATAGTGCTTATTTAAGAGCAAAAGAAGATTATTTAATAGGAATAAATTTTTCAAGACTTTTGTCAATTATATATGGAAGAAATTTAGCAAATAAAATAAATGAAGAAAGAGCATCAATTTCAGTTGGGCGTGTTATGACATGTGTATTAGGAATGATTGTATCAAGAGAAAGAGAAATACGAAATTTTGTTAAAACAAAATATTACAAACTTTTAGGAGAATTTGGAGATGAAAAGTCATCTTTTAATACAGAATGGAAAGTAACAGAAAAGTCAAAATGGTTTGAATCCACAAAACTTTATAATGAATATGGTTTTAAGCAAGAAGAAGATGCAAAACAGTTTGTAAGTGATTTAGCAGGAAAAAATGGTTTGATAACAGAATTAAAAAAATCAAAGCAGAAAGAAAATGCACCTTTATTATTCAATTTAGCAGAAATACAAAATCAAGGTACAAAATTATTTAAAATAAAACCAGATGAAACTTTGGAAATAATTCAAAATCTATATGAAAAAAAATTAGTTACTTATCCAAGAACAGATGCTAGAGTTCTATCTACTGCTGTTGCAAAAGAAATTAAAAAGAACCTAAATGGATTAGCAAAAGGTTATAAAGATGAAGAAGTTCAAGGTTATATAAAAAAGATGGTAAATGAAGGCTATTCAACTAATTTAGTAAAAACCAAATATGTAAATGATAGTAAAATTACAGACCATTATGCTATTATTCCAACTGGTCAAGGCTTTGAGAATTATAATAACTTAAATGAATTACAAAAACAAGTATATAAGGTAATAGTAAAGAGATTTTTAGCAATTTTTTATCCACCAGCACAATACCAGAAAATTCAAGTTACAATAGAGGTTGAACATGGAGAAGAAAAAAAGGTTGAAACTTTTTCTACAAGTGGAAAAGTATGTTTAGAACAAGGCTTTTTAGAAATATTAAAACCCTTGGATAAACAAAATAATAAAAAGTCCACAAAGGAAGAACAAAATGTGGAAACTGAAATTGATAATAAAGAAAACGATGAAAAATTAACAGATTTAGAAATATTAAAGAGTCTAAAAAAGGGACAAAAATTGGGAATCTGTAATTTAGAAATAAAAGAAGCTGAAACTTCTCCACCAGCTAGATATAATTCAGGTTCTATAATATTAGCAATGGAAAATGCAGGAAAGCTTATAGAAGATGAGGAACTAAGAGAACAGATTAAAGGTGCTGGAATTGGAACAAGTGCAACAAGAGCAGAAATTATTAAAAAGTTAGAAAAAATTAGGTATATTCAAATAAATTCTAAGACTCAGATCATTACACCTACAGATAAAGGAGAGATTATTTTTGATATAGTTTATAGTTCTATGCCAGATATGCTAAATCCTAAATTAACTGCTAGCTGGGAAAAGGGGCTTGATATGGTAGCAAAAAAGGAAATCGAGCCACATATTTTTATGGATAAGCTTCAAAAGTATATTTATTCTAAATTTGATAAACTTGTTGTAAAAAGGTAGTTAAACTATACTACCTCCATTAACATGAATAATTTGACCAGTTACATATCTTGAGTCATCAGAAGCTAAATATAAATATGCAGGAGCAAGTTCAAAAGGTTGACTAGCACGTTTTAAAGGAACATCAGTGCCAAAAATTTCTACTTCTTGTGCAGAAAAAGAAGCGGGAATTAGAGGTGTCCAAATAGGACCAGGAGCAATAGCATTAACACGAATTTTTTGGTCTGCTAAAGATAGAGCTAAAGATTTAGTAAAAACAGTTATAGCACCTTTAGTTGATGAATAATCAATTAGGTTTTTCTTTCCTTCAAAGGCAGTTATAGATGTAGTATTAATTATACTAGAATTAGCTTCTAAATATGGAAGAATTGCTTTGGTTAAATAGAAAAACGAGAAAATATTTGTCTCAAAGGTATCTTTTAATTGTTTAGAAGAAATATCTAAAATGCTATTTTGTGGAAATTGTACACCACAATTATTTATTAAAATATCTATTTTACCAAAATAATCCATAGTAGTTGTAGCAATTTTCGAAGATAATTGTTCATCTCTTAAATCACCAGGTATTAAAAGACATTTTCTTCCATAGCTCTCAACTACTTGTTTTGTATAATTAGCGTCTTCATGTTCATTTAGATAGCTAATTACAAGGTTAGCTCCTTCTTTAGCAAATAGTACGGAAATAGCTCTTCCTATTCCACTATCTCCTCCCGAAATTACTACTACTTTGTCTTGTAATTTTCCACTAGGTTTGTAGTTTGGGTCTTCAAATATTGGTTGTGGTGTCATTTTGTATTCTAATCCTGGTTGTATTTCTTGATGTTGGGCAGGAAAGGTAATTGGCGTTTTTACATTTTCGTCTTTGTATCCTATATAAGGAATTGTTGGATAAGTATTATTATTCATTTGTATTCTCCTTTTTTATTTTTTGCATTTATAGTATATGCTAGTAAATTTATAAATATGATTAATAACTTACAATTCAGTAAATAACTATTGACCGAAGCTATTTACTGAACATTAACTTCTACTTGTAAAAAGTCCAAACTTAAATCTTATAAAAATTGCTAAAGTAACCTTATTATGATAAAATACAGAAAAAGTAAAAAAACTAAGATTTTATTTGGGAGGAAGAATGGTAATGATTAAAGAAGCAAATAGAATTAGTGTAATTGGAGGGTGTGGCACTGGAAAAACAACACTTTCAAAAAACTTAGGAAATGAGTTAAAACTTCCAGTATATCATTTAGATGGAATAGCACATTTTGAAAATTGGAAGAGAAGAGAAAAAGAAGAACGTGACCAAATAATACTAGAAAAAGTAAAACAAAAAAGATGGATAATAGATGGAACATATCATGCAACCCTAGAACAAAGGTTAGAAAATGCAGATGTTGTTATTTATTTAGACTATTCTTCAATAGCACAAATAAAAGGTATATTAGGAAGATATATAAAACAGCATGGAAAAGAAAAAGACGAAATTCCAGGATGTAAGGAAAGATTTACTTGGGAATTTTTCTTTTGGACATTAAATTGGAGAAAAAACAAAAGAAATCAAATCCTTGAGCAATTGAGTAAAATTGATGAAAAAAAATTAATAATATTTAAAAATAGAAGAAAATTAAATAAGTGGTATAGAGAAAACTTTTTAATAAAAATTAAGAAATATTAAAACGTTTAATTTCTTTTACTTATATTATCATACACAGCTAGAATACATATCTTATATGAAGAAATTTTTGTAAATTAATTACATATTTTTGCTAATGGATATAAAATTAAAAAAGAATATAAAAATAAAAACTTTTCATTTTAGTAAAAAGGTAGTATAATATATAAATATAAAAAAGACTATTTAGGAGAGAAGGCATGAACACAATAATTCGGAGAACTAGGAAAATCCAAAAAATTTCTTGACTTACAAAAAACAATAGAAAATAAACAAAGTCCGATAGCAATATCGGGCTTAACTGACGTAGGGATGACACAAATAGGAAGTGCCCTACATGAATTTGGAAAACAACCAATATGTATTTTAACCTACAATGAAATACAAGCAAAAAAGATATATGAAGACATCAAATATTTTACAGAAAAGGTAGTATTATTTTCAAAAAAAGAAATAGTAACCTATGATTATTTTGCAGAAAGTAAAGACCTTCCATATCAAAGAATAGAAGCACTAAATGAAATTATATCAAGAAAAAATTTAATTATAGTAACAACAATAGAAGCAGTAATGCAGAAATTACCATGTAAAAAATGTATATATCAAAACCAATTAAAATTTAAAGTAGGCGAAACCTATTCCTTAGAAGAAGTCAAGAAAAAACTAGTAAAATTAGGATATTCAAGATGTGATTTAATAGAAGGAAGAGGACAATTTAGTATAAGAGGTGGAATCTTAGACATATCCATAAATGAAAATATGGGAATACGAATTGAATTTTGGGGAGATGAAATTGATTCAATTAGAAACTTTAATATAACAAGTCAAAGATCTATCCAAACACTAGAAAAAACAACAATCTATCCAGCACATGAATATATTTTAGAAAATAATATAGAAGAAATATGTAAAAAGATATTAAAAATAGCAAAAGATAATAGAAGTAAAGAAATAATTGAAAAAGATATAGAAGAAATAAAAGCTGGAAATTATATTAGTAAAATAGATAAGTATTTCAGTTGTTTTTATGATGAGCAAGAAACAATATTAGATTATTTAGAAAAAGATTATTATATTTTTATTGACGAAATAAACAAAATAAAACAAAGAGTAACGAACATAACAATAGATAACAAAAATTTAATAAAAACCTTAATAGAAAGAGAAAAAATAGTACCACAAGCTATTTCTAATATGCTAACTTATGAGGATATAGAAGAATTAATACAAAAAAGAAAAATTATATATTTAGCAAAGCAAGATTCAAAAATAAATATAGAAGCAAAAAGATATTTATTTAATTATAGAGAAGTAAATTATTATAAAAGTGAAATAGAAAATTTATTTGAAGATATACAAAAATCAATTAAAGAGAAAAAGCAAATTGTTTTACTAGTAGATACCATGGAAAAGGCTAAAAAAATTAAAAAGGCACTGGAAGAAAAAGATATATTTTGTAAAATACAAGAAAATTTAAATGAAACTATTATTGTAAAATCTGTAGAAAATATTGTAACAATCAGTATCGGTAAATTATCAGCAGGTTTTGAAAATTATGATTTAAATCAATTAGTAATTGTAGCAAAGGATTTAATAGACGGAGAAAAGAGAAAACGTAAAATAAGTCATGAAGCCTTTAAAGATGCAGAAAAGGTAGTATTTGCAGATTTAAAAGTGGGAGATTATGTAGTACACAGAAAATATGGAATAGGTATTTACATAGGTGTAAATACTATTAAGGCAGATGGAACAATAAAAGATTATATAAAAATTAAATATAAAAATGATGATGTATTATATATTCCTACAAATGATTTAGATACAATTAGAAAGTTTGTTGGTGGTGACAAAATACAACCTAAAATAAATAAATTAGGAAGTAAAGAATGGGAAAATACAAAAACAAAAGTAAAAAATAATTTGCGTGAAGTTGCAAAAGAATTGATTGAATTGTATGCAAAAAGAGAAAAAGTACAGGGTTATGGTTTTAGTAAAGACACACCATGGCAAAATGAATTTGAAGCAAAATTTCCATATCAAGAAACAGATGATCAATTAAGATGTATAGAAGAAGTAAAAAAAGATATGGAAGCGACTAGACCTATGGATAGACTATTATGTGGTGATGTTGGATATGGAAAAACAGAAGTAGCCTTACGTGCAACTTTCAAAGCAGTTATGGATCATAAACAAGTTGCATACCTAGCACCTACAACAGTATTAGCAGAACAACAATATCAAGAATTCAAAGAACGAATGAAAGAATTTCCAATTAAAGTAGAAATTTTAAATCGTTTTAAAAGTAAGAAATATCAAAATGAAGTAATTCAAAAATTAAAATTAGGAGAAGTTGATGTAGTAGTTGGGACACACAGAATTTTAAGTAAAGATGTTGAATTTAAAGATTTAGGATTACTAATAATAGACGAAGAACATCGTTTTGGAGTTAAAGATAAAGAGAAGATAAAGCAACTAAAAACAAATGTTGATGTACTTACAATGACAGCAACGCCAATACCAAGAACCATGCATATGTCAATTGTGGGAATACGTGACATGTCAGTAATTTATGAGCCTCCACATAATAGAAGACCAGTTCAAACTTATGTGTTAGAATATGACGAAGAAGTTATAAGAGAAGCAATTACAAAAGAATTAGAAAGAGGAGGACAGGTATTTTATTTATTTAATAATGTTGAAGGAATAGAGCGAAAAGCAGATATAATATCAAATTTAGTAACAGAAGCAAAGGTAGTATATGCACATGGTCAAATGACAGGAAACAAAATTGAAGAAATAATGAAAGAATTTATTGAGGGAAAATCAAATGTCTTAGTATGTACAACTATTTTAGAATCTGGTATAGATATACCAAATGCTAACACAATTATTGTAGAAAATGCAGATAGAATGGGATTAGCACAACTATATCAAATTAGAGGAAGAGTAGGAAGAGCAGATAAACAAGCTTATGCATATATTACATACAAAAAGGACAAAATGTTAACAGAGGTTGCAGACAAAAGGTTAAAAGCAATAAAAGAATTTACAGAATTCGGTTCAGGTTTTAAAATAGCAATGAGAGACTTAGAAATTCGTGGAGCAGGAAGTCTTCTTCGGAGAAATACAATCAGGTCATTTAGAGCAAGTAGGATATGATACCTATTGTAACTTATTAGACGAAGTAGTAAAAGAAATGAAGGGAATAGAAGTAAAACCAGAAGTTGATATCCAAATAGATTTAAATATATCAAGTTACATTCCAGACGAATATATTTCAGATTCTAATCAAAAAATAGAAGTATATCAAAATATAGCACTATGCAAAAATGAAGAAGACATATTAAATATTATAGATGAAATAATAGATAGATTTGGAAATATGCCATCTGAATTAGAAAATTTGATAGATATAGCAAGAATAAAATACTTAAGTAAACAAATTAATATAATCAAAATGGTAAGTAGAACAATATCAGATAGCAAAACTTCAGTTGTATTTACCTTTAATAAAGATAATTTAGAAATGGAGATTTCAGAATTAGTAAAAAAATATGGAAATAGAATAAAATTTTCAGCTGGAATAAAACCTATGATAACTTTAGAGATAGATAGTACAAAGGAAAGAAAAATATTAAACGATGTGACAGAACTTGTTAAAGATTTGCAGTAGATGATTTTTGAGATGGAGGATGATTTTTTCCTCCGTCCCCAAAATCATCCTCTGTTTCCAAAATCCTTGCTCATTCATAAAAAAAGGAGAGTTGTATGTTAAAAATAACTAGTAAAGAAAATGATTTTATTAAACATATAAAAAAGTTAAAAGACAAAAAGTATCGTGATATTAATAAGGAGTTTATTATAGAAGGAATTAGACTCGTTGCAGAAGCAATTCAAGAAAATGCCAAAATTAAACAAATTGTTTTGTGTGATGATTGTGAACGAAGTGATTTAATTCCAAAAGAGCTTATGTATGATATTGCAAAATTGGAATGTGTTTATGTAACTGAAAACTTGTTTAAATACTTATCAGATGTACAAAATCCTCAAGGAATTTTAGCAGTAATTGAAAAAGATAATGAAGAAACTCAAATTGATTATACTCAAGATATTATTGTTGCTTTAGATGATGTACAAGATCCTGGAAATTTAGGAACAATTTTAAGAACTGTTGATAGTATTGGAATTACACAGATTTTGGTTTCAAAAGGAACTGCTGATTGTTATAATTCAAAAGTAGTTAGATCAACTATGGGAGCAATTTTTAGAATTAAGGTAATAGAATGTAAAGACTTATTAAAGACTATGAAGGAGATTAAAAAGCATAAGTTTAAAGTTATGGTTTCTTCTTTACAAACAGAAAATAGTATCTATGATGTTGATTATAATAAGAAAGTAATTGTTATAGGTAATGAAGCAAATGGAGTATCAGAGGAGCTTCAAAAGTTGGCAGATGAAAAAGTGAAAATTCCAATGCTTGGAAAAACAGAAAGTTTAAATGCATCTGTTGCTACAGGAATTATTTTATATGAGTACGTAAGGCAAAAATTAAAATATTGATACAAATTAAATTGAAAAGAAGGTTATAAAATTGAGAATAAATATAGTTATGATTGAACCAGAAATTCCACAAAATACTCGGAAATATTGCTAGGACTTGTGCAATAACAGGTTCTAAATTACATTTAGTACATCCATTAGGCTTTAAAATAGATGAAAAGTCTTTAAAAAGAGCTGGATTAGATTATTGGGATAAAATAGAAGTTGAAGAACATAATTCGTTAGAAGAATTTTTAAAAAGGTATCCGCCAGAAAATAATAATATGTATTTTGCTACAACAAAGGGAAAGACTAAATATACAGATATAGATTATTCAAAAATGGATGACATATTTATATTATATGGAAAAGAAACAAAAGGATTACCAGAGTGGCTATTAGAAAAATATTTAAATACGAAAACAATAAGAATACCAATGTTGCCAACCTTAAGGTCCTTAAATTTATCTAATTCAGTTGCTATAATTACTTATGAAATATTAAGACAAAAGAATTTTGAAGCTCTGCAAGAAATAAGTACATATTTTGATTAATATAGATAAGAAATTCTAAAAATATTTAATTAATTTAATTTGTAGAAAAATTTATAATAATTAAAAATATAATATTTGATTTTGGAGGAGTATTACTTACATGTAATCCTGAGATTATATTAAAAAACTTTACAGATAATGAAATTTAATCTAGTATTTTTTAGACTTTTATAGTATAATGATTATGGAAAGTTTAATAAAAGTAAAAATAGGTGGTAAAAATGGAAAGAGTGATAAAACAGACAGAACTTACAATAGTATTTACAAAAGAAGGAAAGATTGTGATACCAATTGAAGAAGAGAAATATGGAATTTTTCCAAAGTACTGTATAGGTATTAGAGATGGAAGAAACACATTTTATTTACAAACTATTAATAATATAGAAGTATATGAAAATGTAGGATATAGATTTTTGTTATTATCACAAGACTTTAAAGAGCAATATTTTAGAAAATTAACTTCCTATTCAATAGAACAATTGGAAGAAATTTTAAGAACAGAACCAGATAAGTGTACCTTAGATTTACATATTGCAAGGAGACAATTAGATATAACTAAAGTTAAAAGGTTTATTGATGAGGTTGTGAAACAACAAGAAGTAAACAAGGAAGTACAGATTAGATAATATTTAAATAATAATGAAAAATTGTAATATGTTTTATAAAATAAATTAAAAGTTTAAAGGAAACCACGCTCACATTTCTTTGGCATAATTTTAAAAGCAATTTTTTCCTTGAAGAAGATTTAAGAAAATTATATTTAATAAAATAAACTAAATATATGAAAAAAACGAAAGTGTCTCATTAAAAATAAGATATTTTCGTTTTTAAAATATATAAAAAATCTAGTACTTTTTTAATTAAATTCATAAATTGAAAAAATTGAATAATAATTTTTAGCTAATCCTGATTTATAGCAAATTTAAACTTTTTTAAGAAAATTGTAATAATAACTTGAAAAAAATGGAAATATGTGATTTAATATAAAAAAGAATAAATATTTGAAATAAAGAATTAAATCAAAATAAAAAATTTAAAATCAATCAAATTTAAAATCTAACAAAAAATCCAGTAAAATTTATAGAAATTTAGAAGAGAAAACAAAAAGGAGGTAAATAATATAAGGTTTACTTTTAAATTAACCTTGACATATAAATACAGTAAAGCTATAATAAGGAGGAGCAATGAAATTAAAAACATTTACTTATAATGAATACATAAAACTAATACATATTTTAAGACTCAATGCTGTATTTCAATTAGCAGAAGAGACAACACAATATAATATATTAGAAAATAAAGAAAATCAAAAAGCACATGACAGATTAGTAAAAGATATATTAAAAAATAAAGACGAAATTACTAAGTTTTTAAATCAATATATTACAAAAGAAAACAAAATAAAAGAATATGAATTAGTTAAATATACAAACAGTTTTATAACAAGAAAGTACAAAGCTAAAGAAGCAGATTTAGTATATAAAGTAAAAAACAAAGAAATATTTTTTCTAATTGAACATCAATCAAACCTAGACAGTTCAATGCCATATAGAATGTTAAATTATAGTATAGATATAATGAATGAGTGGAAAAAAGGCAAAAAAATTGGAACAATAAAACAATATCCAATCATAGTGCCAATAGTTATTTATACAGGAGACAAAAATTGGAAAATACCAGTAAATTTTAGGGAAAAGCAAATATCAACAAGTATATTCGAAAACTATAAAATAGATTTTAAATATAACTTAATAGACATAAACAAAATAGAAGACAAAGAATTAATAGAAAAGCAAACAACATTTAGTTATTTTATGATGCTTGAGAAAGCGAAAAATAAAAAGGAATTACTAGAAAAACTAAAAAATATAATACAAAAAAACAGAAATATAAAACAATTAGAAGAAATAAAAAACATAATAATAAATTTTTTAAATGGAGCAATTGAAAACGTTGAAAAAGATAAATTATTAGAAAAAATAAATAAGAAGGTAGGTGATGAAAATATGAGTACATTAATGGAAAGGCTTATAGAAGAAGACAAAAGAGTATGGAAAGAAGGAATATCAAAAGGAATAACAAAGGGAATAACAAAGGGAATAACAAAAGGAATTAAAGAGGGTAAAAGTAGTGTAGCAAAAAAAATGTTACAAAAGAATTTTGAAGAAGAAATTATACTTGAAGTAGTAGAAATAACAAAAGAAGAATTAGAAGAAATAAAGAAAGATATAAATAAAGTATAATTAAAAGATAAAGCAGATAATTAATAAAACAATTATCTGTTTTTTTTATACAATAGGAAAGTTATACTTTTCTATCGTATAAAATTTACAATCGCTAGCCCTTTGAGATTTTATCCTTACAGTCGAAAACTCAAATCGGGCGAGAACAAATTAAATAAAATCTTTGATTTTCTTATTTGTTCTATAAACAATTTTTGCTTATTTGACATAAAATATATTAGGATAAATTTATAGGAGGGAAGCAATGGAAAAAATATTAGAAGTTAAAAATATAAGCAAGAAATATCAGAATAAGGAAAGTGAAATTTTAGCTATAAATAATGTGAATTTCAGAATAAATAAAGGAGAGTTTGTAAGTATAATAGGACCTAGTGGTTGTGGAAAATCAACACTTCTTTCTATAATTGCAGGATTAGAAGAAAAAACAACAGGAGAAATATACATAGAAGGAAAAAGAGTTGATGGAATATCATCTGAAATAGGATATATGCTTCAGAGAGATTGCTTACTTGAATGGAGAAATATTTTTAGTAATACAACCTTTGGATTAGAAGTTAAAGGAATAAAAGATGAAAGTAGTCTAAAACATGTAGAAGATTTACTAAAAAAATATAACTTGTATGATTTTAAGAATAAATATCCTTCAGAGTTATCAGGAGGAATGAGACAAAGAGTTGCTTTAATTAGAACTTTAGCAATTAAACCTAAGATACTATTATTAGATGAAGCATTTTCTGCTTTAGATTATCAAACAAGAATTATGGTTACAAACGATATTTATAAAATACTAAAAAAAGAAAAAATAACAGCACTTATTGTAACACATGATATTTCAGAAGCTATAAGTATGAGTGATAGAGTTTTAGTTTTAAGTAAAAGACCAGGTACAATTAAAGATATACACAAGATTGATTTTGAAATTGATAATAGAACACCATTAAATTGCAGAGAAAGCCCTAAATTTAGCAAATATTTTAATACTTTATGGAAGGAGCTGAAAATAGATGATTAAAGGAATGATATCAAAAGAAAGAAAACAATATCTAAGAGATAAAAGAAAAAACAAATACCTAGTATTATTAACTCAAATTCTTATATTAGTTTTATTTCTAGGAGTATGGGAATATTTAGCAAATAAAAATATAATAGATAGTTTTATAACAAGTAAGCCTTCAAGAATAGTTGCAACTTTAATGAATTTAGGAGCAAATGATTTAACAAAGCATATTTCTGTAACAGTATATGAAACTTTAGTAGGATTTTTACTTGGAGCCTTTTGGGGAATGATTATTGCAATTATTTTGTGGTGGTCAGACTTTTTAGCAAAAGTGGCAGATCCATATTTGGTAGTTTTAAATAGTTTACCAAAGGTAGCTCTTCGGACCAGTTATTATTATTTGGGTTGGAGCTGGTACTCCTGCAATTATTGTAATGGCAGTTGCTATTTCGTTAATTGTTACTATTTTAGAAAACCTAAATGGATTTTTAAGAACTGATAAAGAATTAATAAAAATGGCAAGAACCTTTAAAGCAACGAAATTTCAAATACTAACGAAAATTGTATTACCAGCTAATATCTCGACCTTTATAAATTCGTTAAAAGTTAATATCGGACTCTCTCTAGTAGGAATAATATCAGGTGAGTTTTTAGTATCAAAAGCAGGACTTGGATATTTGATTGTATATGGTGGGCAAGTATTTAAATTAGATTTGGTAATGGCAAGTGTAATTATACTTGGAATTGTAGCTGGAATTATGTATGGTGCGATTTTATTACTAGAAAAATTTATCCTAAAATCTAAAAAATTTAAATAGGAGGTACAAAGTTGAAAAGCAAATTTAGATTAGTAGTTTTGGTTATTATAGTTTTAGCAGTAATAATAGTAGGAGTAATTACTTCAAATAGAAGAAAATCTTCAAATTTAGAAGAAATAAAGTTAGTTAAGGTAAATGAGGTAACACGTTCTGTATTTTATGCTCCACAATATGTTGCAATAAATAAAGGATTTTTTAAAGAAAGCGGCTTAGAAATAGAATTAACAACAGGACAACGGAGCAGAAACACCCCCAACCTGATGACAGCATTTCCAAAAAAAGAAGAAACATTGAAAAATCAAGTAAAAGTAGAAAATTATCATGCTACTTATGAAGATGTTGCAAAGGTATTTACTAAGATTAAAAACAAAGGAATATTGAATGAAACAATTATTTTGAAGGGACAAGCTGAATATAAAAAGAATAAGACAGTAGTAAAAAGTAAATCTAAAAAGCATATTAAGAGAGAAGAAGAACTTGAATTATAAAAATTAACTGTAAGGTGAATTAATGGACAAAAAAGATTGACTCACATTTGAACCCAATTTTCTTATATTGAACCTGTTAAAAGCTTCGTTTTTAAGCAGTGTATGGGCGATTAGTGAGTCGCCCTCTTCCTG
The DNA here is from genome assembly GCA_947245515.1 of uncultured Clostridium sp. GTDB lineage: Bacteria > Bacillota > Clostridia > TANB77 > CAG-508 > CAG-269. Next base: position 14,505 of record CAMXQV010000036.1, read on the forward strand.
AAAAATTGTGAGACAATTTTTGGTATAGATAAATAGGAAATTTCTAAATTTACTTGAAAAAGATAAATTTATTTAATATACTTTTATATTACAAATTATTATTGGAGGAGGTAATATGATAAATAAAAGTGATATATTTGAATTAGGAATAGGTACTTGGAAAATTGATTATGAAAATATTGAGAATGATATGAAATCATTAATTCATTCATATAATCTAGGACAAAACTATTTGTCTTTATCTATGCTTTATAATAATGGAGAAGTTGTTAGACAAATGAAGAAATTTTTAGACAAAGTAGATACAAATAAATTATTTATTGCTACAAATTTAGAGCCAACTATTGAGTGTAAAGATGATATAGAAAATCAATTAAATGAATATTTACAAATTCTTAATATAGAATATGTTGATATGCTTCAATTACATAAGCCTTCATTTTCAAAAATTCCTTTAATAGATGTTTATAAAGAAATACAAAGATTAAAAATTTTAGGGAAAGTAAAATATATTGGGATTAGTAATGCAAGCCTAGAACAATTATCTTTCATAAACAAAAAGGTAAAAACTGACTTTTTTGAGGGAGTTTATAATTTGGAATGTAAAATATATGAAGATACAAAAGTATTAGACTATTGTAATAAAAATGATATAAAGTTTTTATGCTATCAGCCATTAAGAAGAAATAGAACTGCTAAAAGAAATTATCCATTATTAGTTGAATTAGCAAGTAAGTATAATAAAACTCAAAACCAAATTATACTTAACTGGATAATAAATGAGAAGAAGATGATAACATTAATAAAATCGACAAATATTAATAGGATTGATGAGAATAAACAAGCATTAGATTTTAAAATGGATATAGAAGATTATGAAAGATTAAATAATTTTAGAAGTGAAGAATTTGATAATGTAAAAGTAGATTGGAATAATGAGGGAGGCATTTCAATAGACCAATTAGCAAATCAATTTGAATAAATAAGTGTAAATATTGGAAGTGATATTGTAGAATATAATTGGAGAGCAATAAAAATTGTAGGAATTTTAGATTTTTCATTAATTGGAATATTATCAAAAATAAGTACTATACTTGCTCAAGCTGAAATTCCTATATTTGCGATTTATACATATAATACAGATTATATTTTATTAAAGGAAGATAAGTTGGAAGATGCAATAAATGTCTTAAAACAAAATAAGTATCAAATATTATAGAAGTGATTAGAGTAAAGGTAGTAGGATTATTATGAATTGTGATGAAATAGGAAAAAAGATAAACTTATATAAACAAATAGCATTCTTTTAAAGAACTAACTAAAATAGGTAAAATAGAGGTAGTTGTAGCATAAGCTAAAACTACCTCTAAAATATTAAAAAAATATTTCAAAAAATACCCATTTTAATTTTATATTTGCACTCTTAATTATTAGAGGGGAAGGGGGAAAATCAAAAAAATAATAAAGTTTAGAAATTAAATAATATAACATTTTTCAGTGTTATATAGCCAATTCATGCTTAAAAGTAGATAGTAAAAAATTAACCAATAATATTTGAATATCCTAATAAGAGAGGCATACATTTAAAATAAGAGGTGTAAAATGCAGATAAAAATTAATATTGAAAATAACAAAGAGTATATACATAATTTGGCATTTGTAAAAGCATTGTTAATTAAAGAAAACATTGAAAAGTTAGATATAAATTATGAAGAAAAAGTACAAATAAAAAATGAAGTACTAGAATATTTACAAAATAACTAAATAATAGTAATTTAAAATAATTTATGATATACTAAAAAAGAAATAGAAAAAATAGGAGTAGTTATTTATGAAAAGTAAAGATAAAATTATTTTAATACAAGGTGCAATGGATATAGAAATACAATGTATAATTGATTTATTACATAATAGAAAAAACGATAAAATTTTAGAATATGAATTTTATGAAGGGACTATTAATAATATAAAAGTAGTTGTATCTAAAACTTTAGTAGGAACAATTAATGCAACTATAGCAACTAATATAGGAATTACAAATTTTAATCCAGATATTGTAATAAATCAGGGAATTGCTGGAGCTCATAAGGAAAATTTACATATAGGAGATATTGTAATAGGAGAAAAATGTTGTAACATCAACTCATATAAAATGCCAATAAAACCTAAGGGAGAAGGTTCTAATCCATTTGAATGGGAATTAAATAAGCGAGCTAAGGAGATAAAATATGCTGATTCTGAATTAGTAGATATTTTTGAACAAAGTTTTAATAATTATAGTAAAAATAAAATATATAAAGGAATTTTAGGTAGTGGAGATGTATTTAATAGAGAATATGATAGGATTATTTGGATAAATAAGATATTTAATAATTTATGTGAAGATATGGAAAGTATAGGTACTTATTCGGTATGCAATAAATTTAAAATTCCTTGTATTGGAATTAGAATAATATCTAATAATGAATTACTACTGGAGGAATTAAATAAAGAAAAAGCAGTTGAATTACAGAAAATGTTAGTTGATACATTAAATGGATTATAAAAATTATATAAGAATTACTAAAATAAAAAAAATAGTAGTTCTTTTTTATGCTTCAAGAATATAATTGTTTATACAAAATTATAACACTAATATAAAAATGTATAAAAATGTTGCAAAAAAGTATAATAAAGTATATAATATAAATAGAATAAATAAGAAAAGAAGGTGAACATATGAGTGATTATATAGAAAGAAGTATAGAAAATAGACTCAATAAATTAGCAAAAGCATTTCCGGTTATTATGATTACAGGTTCGAGACAAGTTGGAAAAACTACACTATTAAACAATATACAAAAAAAGGAAAAAGGTAAAATAAACTATATATCTTTAGACAATTTATCAATAAGAGCATTAGCTATTGAAGAACCAGAAATATTTTTAGAAAGATATAAGCCACCTCTAATAATAGACGAATTTCAATATGCGCCTGAGTTATTATCGTATATAAAAATAATAGTAGATGAAAAAAGACAGGAACACTTAGAAAACAAAAAAATAGAAGCATCAGGCTTATACTATTTAACAGGCTCACAAGTATTTCATACCATGAAAAATGTTAGTGAATCTTTAGTAGGAAGAGTTGGAATATTAGAACTATATCCTTTATCAAATAGAGAAATAGAAAGGGAAAAGGATACAATGTTTTTACCAATATATGAAGAACTTGAAAAAAGGGAGAAGACAAAGAGATTAGAAGTTGATAAGTTATATCAAAAAATACTAAAGGGAAGTTATCCAGAATTATATTCTAATCCAAACATAGAGTCAAAAGACTTTTTTGAGACCTATATAAAAACTTATATAGAAAGAGATATAAGAGAACTTATAAATGTAAAAGATGAAACAAAATTCTTGAAATTTATCGAATCAGTAGCAGTAAGAACAGGCCAGGAATTAAACATAAATGATATATCCAATTCAATAGAAATAAACAATATGACAGCACAAAATTGGTTATCCATTTTAGTAAGTACAGGATTAGTATATTTATTACAACCATATTCAAATAATAATGTATCTAGGATAGTAAAAAGACCTAAAATTTATTTTATGGACACAGGACTGGCTTGTTTTTTAGCGGGATATATGGATAGTATAACATTAGAAAGAAGTGCATTTAATGGTGCAATTTTAGAAACGTATGTTGTAACAGAAATTATAAAATCATTTGCAAATCAAGGTTTAGATAGTAGAAAATATTTATATTATTATAGAGATAATAATGGAAAAGAGATAGATTTAATGATCCTATATAATAATAGGGTATATCCTTTAGAAATAAAGAAAAGCTATAATCCAGGAAAACAAGCAATAAAAAATTTTGATGTTACACAAAAATTTGAAATGGAAGTAGGAAATGGTGGAGTAATTTGTTTAACAAAAGATATATTTCCAATTGATAAAGATAATAATTTAATACCGATTGAATTACTTTAAAATTAAAGGATTACTGATAAAAAAAGATAATAATTACAATTATTCATATATAAAAATGTTATACGTTACAGCTTTGAGGAATAAAAATTTTTCGCAATAAATTTAATTGATAAAACACAAA
>CAMXQV010000037.1 GCA_947245515.1 uncultured Clostridium sp.
AAAAATGAGTGAATTTCTTCACTCATTTTTTAGTGAGACTTTTTTTACAGCCCCTTTTTTATTTATTAATTATACATCGTCTGATGTTCCTGTTCCATTAAAAGGAATAAATTTATTTACTACACTTTCTTCTTCAATCTCATCTGCTCTAAACATCATAAAAGATGTATTAATTTTTGTATCTATTAATTGTTCCATTTCTTCTTGTGTTGCATGTTCTGCTAATACTAATTCACTTACTAAAATTTGTTTAGCATTTAATAGCATTTTCTTTTCTCCTGTTGATAGCCCTTTTTCTTTTTGTTTAAAGCTTAAGTTTCTGACAACATCTGCAATTTCATAAATGTCTCCACTTTTCATTTTATCCATATTGTCTCTATATCGCTTATTCCAGTTTTTGTCCATTTCTGTTTCGTCTTTTTCTAATATTCCAATTACTTTATCTGCTGAACCTTTATCTATTATATTTCTTACTCCTACTGCTTCTGCCTTAGCAGTTGGTACCATTATTTTTACTTCTCCTGGCATTTTTAGTATGTAATATGATTGTTTCTCTCCTAATATATCTTTTTCCTCTATTGAATCTATTATACCTGCTCCATGCATTGGGTATACTATTTTGTCACCTACATTAAACATGTAAGTCATCTCCTTTCAGCATTTTTCATCTAATTTATTAAAAAAATATAATATATTAAAATAAATTTTAATAAATTTATTGGTTTTTTTAACCATTTCTATTATACAACAAAAAATGGCAAAAGTCAAAGCCCTTGCCACCCACTTTTTATGTTTATTTTTTCTGCATCTCTTGTGTCTCTAAGTAAAATTTTTTAAAACTTTTTTTGTATTTTTTATTTTGTTGTTGAACCAAATCCCCCTAACCTTTCTCCTTCTGCAACATCATCATCTGATACTAGATATTTTTGAAATATTGCTTGTCCTATTGCTTCTCCTTTTTTTATTTCTATATCTTCTTCTTTTATGTTATAAAAAGCAAACATAAAATGTCCATCATTTTCTGGATTTTCATAATAATCTTTATCAATTACTCCTACACTATTTGCCATTATTAGTCCTTTTTTCTTTGGGTTTGAACTTCTGTTATATAATAGTAACATTTCATCATCTTGCATGTATACTTTAAGTCCTGTTTTTACTAGTGTTGGTGCCATCCCTTTTTTAAAACTTGGAATAACTACATCTTCTGCTGCTTCTATATCGTATCCAGCTGAATATTTGGTTTTTCTTATTGGTAAGTTTATTTCCTGATTTTCAAATCCCCTTGCTATTTCAAAGCCTCTTTCTTTTTTCATTTCTATTTCTCCTTCTTTTTTGTTTATTTTTTCATAACTTATTTTAATTGTCAATAGTTTAGTTATTATAAATCAAACTAAAATACTAACAGGTCGCTATTCAATCCTATAAAGGAATTATTAAAGAATTAAAGTATAAATTCTTTAATCTAAATATTTCTCTATTAAACTTTGTTCGTATACTTCCTTCCCTATTAAAGTAATAGCCTGTTTAGGGCAGTTATTTATACATCTATAGCAACTTGTGCAACTTCCTAGTGGTTTAGGTTTATTATCAAGCATCTTGATATTATGAATTGGACAATTTATTGAACATTTACTACATCCTATACACTCATTATAATTGATTTTTAATTTATCTTTTAAACTTGAAGTTTTATTATAATACCATAATCTTTGTCCTAATAGACCTGCTACATGATTATAAAAATGTAGACCTTCTTTGCTATATTTTCCATTTTTTATATTACTTACTGTTTTTTTAATCTTTAATTCAGTACTTTTAACTATTATTTTATTTTCTTCAAGGCTTTTTTTTAGGAGTTTTACATCTCCAATACAATTTGGCATTTTTAAGTGTAAACCTCCAAGAATATTAGCTTTATATTTTCTTAAGATTCTTGCTAAACAACCAGCACCGTCGCCACTAAATAATCCCATTGTAACAATAATAAAAACATTCTTATTTTTAAATATCTCTTTATTTTTATTAACAAAATCTTTGACAATAATTGGCATATCACTATAATAAATTGGATAAGCAAAGGTAATATCTTTATTTTCCTTTATCTTATTTATAGCTTCTTTATTTTCAATTGAATATAGTTGTTTCTCTTTATTATTGTTATAAAGTTCTAAAAATTTCTCAATACAATATTTTGTATTTCCTGTTCCACTAAAATAAATTCCAATCACTTTTTACTCCTTTCCAAGCTTCAGAATAAATTTATTTTTTTGATTCCATCATAATCTCATTTCTTCTATCAGTTTATAGTCTTTGATTTTATTTGTTCTTTCTTCTTTATTAAATAGATGTTTAGAGTAACAAGTGCTATTATAATTAATAAATGTAAAACTATATGATAAAGATCTGGAAAGTATCTTTCTGTACTTTCAAATAATTTTATAGAAGCTTTAAAATATTCTATTTTATTTGTTCCTAGTCCTTGACCTGGTATAATATATAACCAATGTGAAATAAATTGTGTAATAAACCACATTAAAAGCCAAATATTTAAAATATATTTTCCAATTCTTTCTTTAAATATAAACAGCAACAAAGCAACTAGGTAAATTAAAAAAAATATTCCATCATCAGAAAAAGATTGTGTTACTAAATATTTATCTCCAAGATTAACTCCAATCATATCTAAGAAAAACCATAATAATAATATTAAACAAGAAATCAGAACATATTTCTTATTCATAGAAATCACCTCCTCCACAAACTACTATCTAATCTTTCAATTCTTTCAAAAATAACTATTATTTTTTAATTATCTAACCTATCTATTGATAGTTGATTTTCAGTTATTCTTTTCTTTTGTTTTAACGTTTTATCCACCTTAGTAATTCCCCCCATTTTTTCTAAAGATATTATATTCTTTTTATTCAAAATGAAATATAAACAAGATATTAAAAAAATTGAAAAAATGACTTGTAAAGCATTCCCTATACTATTAAAAGTTTTCCAATACAACTTATTATCTTTTTTAAGTTCATCTATACAACCTCCTAAAATAACTTTTACTTAAAAATTATTAAAATTATATATTCTTTTTACATTTTTTGCAACTTTTTGTTTTAATCTAAATAATTAGTGGTATAATTTTAAAGTATTACTAAAGAAGGAGATGATATTTAATGGCAAATTCAAAAGAAGAAGTAAATGTCTCTAAAATGTATGGTCAAGAATGTATACTTCCAAAAGAAGAATTTTTTAAAAATTTTGAAGTAAATGAAAAAGGATTAACCACAAATAAAGCTAATGAAAAACTACATACTTATGGATATAATGAAATTACACAAAATAAACCCAAAAAGTGGTATAATTATTTGCTTGAAAGTTTATTCAGTCCATTTAACTGTATATTACTAGGAATTGTAGCAATATTATTTTATACTGATGTTTATTTACCAGAAACACCAAGTTATGCAAATATAATAGTAATTGCAATATTAGTTTCAGCAAGTACTTTGCTAGAATTCTTTGAAGAATATCGTTCTAATAAGGCAGCTGAAAAATTAAAAGAACTAGTTGCAACCACCACTACTGTATTACGAGATCATAAAGAAGTTCAAATTCCAATAAAAGAAGTTGTATTAGGAGATATTATTATTTTGTCTGCTGGTAGTATGATTCCAGCTGATTTAAGAATAATTGAAGCAAAAGACTTATATGTAGGACAATCTTCTTTAACTGGAGAATCTGATGCAGTAAGAAAAAATGTTAATTCTGAAATTTCTTTAGATGAGTTAGATAATATATCAGATTTAGATACTATTTGTTTTATGGGTACAAATGTAATTAGTGGTTCAGCAAAAGGTGTTGTTATAAAAACTGCTGATAGTACCTATTTTGGTAAAGTTGCACATACAATTACAACTGGGAAACCAAAATCTTCTTTCCAACAAGGAATAGAAAACATAAGTAAACTATTAATAAAATTCATGCTAATTTTAACACCTATAGTATTTATCTTAAATGCATGGAAACACAGTCCAGTAACTGCCTTCACCTTTGCAGTTGCAATAGCAATTTGTATTACCCCTTTACTACTTCCTGTAATTACATCCTCTAGCCTTTCAAAAGGTGCTGTAAAGATGTCAAAGAAGAAAACAATTGTAAAAAAATTGGACTCAATACAAAACTTTGGTGCAATGAATATTTTATGTACTGATAAAACTGGTACTTTAACAGAAGATAAAATTGTACTAGAAAAGTATTTAGATATTAATGGAGAAGAAGACTTAAGAGTTTTAAAACATGCCTTTTTAAATTCTTATTTTCAAACTGGATTAAAAGGAAATATAGATGAAGCAGTTATAGCTAGAGGATTAACAAATAATATGAGTGAATATGTTGAAAAATATAGATTAGTTGATGAAATTCCTTTTGATTTTACTCGTAGAAGGCTTTCTGTTATTGTTAGTGATAGTTCAAAAACACAATTAATTACTAAAGGTGCAGTTGAAGAAATATTAAGCATTTGTACTATGGTAGATTATAAGGGACAAGTATCACCTTTAACTAAAGAAATTAAAGATAATATAAAAAAGATTTCTAAGGATTTGAATAAAGATGGATTAAGAGTTATAGCAGTCTGCCAAAAAAATGATTTAGAAAACACCACAAATTTTAGCGTATCAAATGAAAAAAATATGATTTTATTGGGCTTTATAGGTTTCTTAGATCCACCTAAAGAAAGTGCAAAATCCTCAATAGAAAAGTTAAATAATGCTGGTATAAGAGTAGTAGTTTTAACAGGTGATAATGCTGAAGTTACAAAATGTATTTGTAAAAAAGTTGGTATTAATTCTAGAAGAATTATTGAAGGAAGCCAAATTGAGAAGCTTTCTGATGTAGCAATAATACGTTTGTTGAGAAATACAAATATATTTGTTAAACTATCTCCAATTCAAAAAGCAAGAATTGTAAGACTTCTTAAAGAAAATGGTAATGTAGTTGGTTACATGGGTGATGGTATTAATGATGCTCCTTCTTTAACTAACTCTGATGTTGGTATTTCAGTTGATACTGCTGTAGATATTGCTAAGGAATCTGCTGATATTATTTTACTTGAAAAAGATTTACATGTCTTATTAGATGGCGTTACTGAAGGAAGAAAAACTTTTGGTAATTTAATGAAATATATTAAAATGGCAACAAGTTTCAATTTTGGTGAAGTTATGTCAGTAATTATTGCTAGTGTTGCTCTACCTTTTTTACCTGAAACTCCAATTCAATTATTGGTAGAAGGTCTTTTATATGACTTTGGTCAACTGACTTTACCTTTTGATAATGTAGATAAAGAGTATTTACAAAAACCTAGACAATTTAGTATTAAAAGTTTAAAAAACTTTATGCTATTTATGGGTCCCCTAAGTTCTGCCTTTGATTTAATAGTTTTTGCTAGCTTATGGTTCGTTTTCCATTTAAGAGAAGTTGCCTTGTTCCAAACTGTATGGTTTACTTATAGTATTGTTTCTAATCTTCTTGGAATGCATATTATTAGGACTGCTAAAATTCCTTTTATTCAGAGTAATGCAAATAAAATGGTGTATCTATCTTCTATTTTGCTTAGTATTGCTGGTATTGTTGTTCCTTTTACTTGGCTTGGTAAAGCTATTGGTCTTGTTCCAATACCTTTTGCTTATATGTCTATTATTATTGGTGTACCAATTCTTTATTGCGTTGTTGCTATCTTTGCTAAAAAGGTCTATATTAAAAAATATGGAGAATGGATTTAAAAAAAAATTTAAAATAATTTTAAAAAGGGACTTTTTTTACAGCCCCTTTTTTGTTTGCTTTATTTTCTTAAATTGCAATATTTGTACTATATTCCATCTATAATGTCATCATGATTTTTTCCTCCGTCCTAAAAAATCACTTTTTTGTTTCTTCAAATATTCTGGTTTTAAATAATCAATATATTCTATATTTCCAGTATTATCTAAATTTCTTAGACTTTTTTCATCTATTTCTGCAAATCCTCTTTCTTCATCAAAATATAAATAATATATAATTCTTTCTCTCATTTTTATCTGATATAATGCATTTTCTTTTTTATTCTTACCATCCTCTTTTAAATATATATCAAATTTTTGTATATTATTATCTACCCTTTCTTTCTCTGTTAATAATTCTTTAAATAATTTCTTATAATACTTACATAATTCATAGATTTCTAATTTCTTATCTTCAGGTAAGTTATTTTTTAAGTATTTAAATATAAAATCCACTTTATACTTAAATATTATGTCCTCTTTTCTTCCTGTTTTTAGTTCGTTCTCTGATATTAACTTTTCTATATTTTTTGTATCTTGCATTTCAGATTTTATCATTTCTATAGCATCATCCATATACATACCATATTTACAGTAATTTAGTTTTTCATCCATCTTTTTTATTTCATCAGAAGATAAGACCACACATTCTGTTTCATCTATGGCTTTATTTGTTGTTGCAAAACCTACTGTTCTCATCCCTTTTTGTATTTTATATAAATCTAAATTAATATTTAAATTATAACTTTTATCAGAAATTGTTACTATGACCTCTACATGTGTTTCTTTATCTGGATTATATCCTACTATTCTTGCTTTTATTTTACTTGGATTTAATTTATTTATAGTTTCACATGATATTTCTGACATTTGTTTGCATAAAGAAGCAATTTTATTTTTATAATTTCCTTTTTCTATTTTTTCTTTTGTTATCACTTCATTATACATATCATTTACATATCTGTAGTCATCTATATATAAAAAATCACGATTATACGAAAAGATATCACCCATTTTTAGATATATGTATCTTACTTTTTCTAAATCTGTTAAATTTTTAGGCATATTTTCTAAAATTTTATTTATACTAACTTTCATATATTTTTACCCTTTCTTTCCCTAAAATACTTTCAAATACTGTTATAATTTGATCTGTTAAATAAATTTGTCCACAAGGCTTTATGTCTTCTCCTATCTTTATTTGTACATTTATATTATTTTTATCCCCACTAAAATATTTAATAGCCCCTCTCAATTTTTCTTTTTGTTCATCCTTTGCACTTGTTATATCTAATGTAAAAATCTTAACCTTTTTTTCTCCAAAATCTCTAATATCATTAGCTATAATGGTAGTTGTATCATCTTCACGAATACTTAGTCTGCCATCAACCATAACAATATTTTCCTCTATTAAACTTTTTCCTGCTTTTAAGTATGCATTTTCAAACACAATTATTTCTGCTACTCCATATAGATCTTCAATTGTTACAAAAGCCATAATTTTATTATTTTTTGTATATTTCTTTTTTATTGATGTTATTATTCCTACATATTTTACATTTTGACCATCTTTATACTTTAATTTTGATGTATTTTTTGATATTTCAATTTCTTCATCATTTATATTTGTGTTCATCTGTTCATCTATATTTCTTAATTTCCTTGTGTTAATTGTTGCTTGTGTTTCGATTTGATTCCTTATTTTTTCTAAGGGATGTCCGAGAAATATAAATTCCTAACATTTCTTTTTCTAAGCATAATAATTCTTTATTTTGTAATTCTTCATGTTCTTCAAAGGTATACTTAATTTCCTTTAATTCTTCTTTTTCTTCCTCTGTTCCTATATCAAACATTGATACTTGTCCTTTTAAACCTTTTTTCTTTCCTGCTTGTATTGTATCAATTATAGTTTCGAAAGATGCTAAAAGTGTACTTCTTGTTTGCTCAAATTCATCAAATACTCCCGCTTTTATTAGACTTTCTATACATTTTTTATTAACCGCTTCATCTGCTATTCTTTCACAGAAATCTGTAAAGTTTTTATATGGTCCATTTTCGTTTCTTTCTTTTACAATACTATTTACTGGAACTGTTCCAACATTTTTTATACTTCCGAAGCCCAAAACGAATTTTTCCAATTTTTTGTATATCTTTTGTTATTTCATTTTTATCACTTTTTACATCCTCAACAGTAAATTTTGTATTACTATGATTAATTTCTGGCTTCAATATTTCTATTCCAAGAGTTTTACACTCATCTATATATTGTGGTATCTTATCTAAATTTCCTAAAAAACTATTTAGAGTTGCAGCCATAAATTCTGCTGGATAATAAGCTTTTAAATATGCAGTTCTATAGGCTACTACTGCATAACATGCTGCATGTGATTTATTAAAAGCATATTTTGCAAATTCAGCCATTTCATCGAATATCTTATCTGCGGATTTTTCATCTATTCCATTTCTTACACAACCTGGAACAACTACATTTCCTTCTTCATCTATTTGTCCATGAATAAATATCTCTCTTTCTTTTGCCATAACATCTAGCTTTTTCTTTCCCATTGCTCTTCTTACTAAATCTGCTCTTCCTAGAGAATATCCTGCTAAATCACGTACTATTTGCATAACTTGTTCTTGATATACCATACATCCATAGGTTACATTTAATATTGGCTCCAAACTTGGATGTGTATATTCGTTATTCCCTGGATGTAATTTTCCTTTTACATATCTCGGTATTTGATCCATTGGTCCTGGTCTATATAAGGAAACTCCTGCTATTAAATCTTCTAAACAGTCTGGTTTTAATTCTTTCATAAAGTTTGTCATACCCTGAGACTCAAATTGAAATATTCCACAACTTTTTCCTTCTTGCCATAATTTATATACTTTTGGATCTGCCATTTCTTTATCAAATTCTACATCAATTCCTCTATTTTCTTTTACTAAATCTAGTGTATCTTGAATAACTGTTAAGGTTCTTAAGCCTAAAAAATCCATTTTTAGTAGTCCTAATTCTTCTAAGGTTGTCATTATATATTGTGTTGAAATTTGATTATCTCGTACATATAAGGGTACATAAGTATCTACTGGATCTTTTGTTATAACTATTCCGACATGCATGTGTTGATGCCTGTCTCGGCATTCCTTCTAGTCCCATAGCAATATCTAAGACTTTTTTTACTGTTTCATCTGCTTCATACAAATCACTTAATTCCTTATTTTGTTCTAGAGCTTTTTTTATTGTAATATGTAATTCATTTGGAATCATTTTTGCTAGATTATCCGCTTCAGAATATGCAACATCTAAAACTCTTGATACATCTCGAATTACCATTCTGGCAGACATTGTTCCAAAAGTTATAATCTGTGAAACATGGTCATGACCATATTTTTCTGAAACATAATCTATTACATCTTGCCTATGCTCATAACAAAAGTCAATATCAAAGTCAGGCATACTAATTCTTTCTGGATTTAAAAATCTTTCAAAAAGCAAGCCATATTTCATAGGATCAATATCTGTAATTTCTATTGCATAAGCAATAATTGAACCAGCACCGTGAACCTCTACCTGGTCCTACTGGAATTCCATGTGTTTTAGCATAATGAATAAAATCCCATACAATTAAAAAATAGTCTACATATCCCATTTCTTTAATTACCTTTAATTCATATTCTGCTCTGTCTAATATTTCTTTTGATGGATTTTCTCCATATCTATTTTTAATACCATCATCACATAATTTTTTAAAATAATCGTAGTGTGTTGCAAATTCTTTTGGTACATCATAATTTGGCAATATTGTATTTCCAAATTCAAATTCTACCTTGCATTTTTCTGCAATTTTTACTGTATTTTCAATTGCATCAGGAAAGGCTTTAAAATACTCACTCATTTCCTCTGGCGATTTTACATATAATTCATCTGTTTCAAACCTCATTCTGTCAAGATCACTCATTCTTTTACCTGTTTGTATACACAATAAAACTTCATGATTATATGCATCTTCTCTTTTTAGATAATGTGCATCATTTGTAGCTACAAGTTGTATATCTAGCTTCCTAGCCAGTGCTACTAGCTTTTGATTTGCTAAAACTTGTTCTTTTATTCCATTATTTTGAATTTCTATATAATAATCTTCTCCAAAAATTTTTTTATGCCATAAGGCTATTTCTTCTGCTTTTTCATTTTGACCATTTAATAAGGCTTTATTTACTGAACCAGCTAAACATGCACTTAAACATATAAGACCTTCATGATATTTTTCTAATACCTCTAAATCTATACGTGGCTTATAATAATACCCCTCTGTAAATCCAATTGATACTAATTTACTTAAATTCTTATAGCCTTCATTATTTTTTGCTAATAAAATTAAATGATTATACCTATTGTCAATATTTGGTTCTTTATCAAAACGTGAACGAGGTGCAACATATACTTCACATCCTATTATTGGTTTTATTCCTTCTGCTTTACATGCTTTATAAAAGTCAATTGCTCCATACATAACTCCATGGTCTGTAATAGCAATTGATTTCATTCCAAGTTCTTTAGCTCTTTTTGGCAAATCTTTTATTCTATTTGCTCCATCTAATAAACTGAATTCACTATGTATATGTAAATGCACAAAATCTGACATCCTTTTTCTCCCCTCAAAGTTAAATAAATTAAAAAGTGTTACTTAAAGCTTAAGTATAATTTATGTTATAACTTTCTTTTTTTAGTATTATATCAATTTATTCTCCAAAATTCTACATCTATAATATAAAATTTTAAGTAATTTAATTAGCATATTTATTTGTATGGCAATCGCTTAAAGTTTTAATTATTTATTTGTTAATAGTTATTTAATTAAAAATAGCGCGAGAAGGATTATAATTATTTATTTTTGAGTGACTCCGGGGTAACCGTTCCAAAATTCTTAGAAAAGTTAAAAAACTTTTCTATAGAATTTTGAGAATGGGGCAACGAAAACAATAAATAATTATAATCCTTTGGGAGCGAGTAGATTTTATAAATATTAACAAATAAATAATTAAAACTTTAAGCGATTGCCATAATTTATTTGACATTTGTTTAAGCTTTACTTATAATAACAATTTGAAAGGATGATATTAAAATGTGTATTAATTATGAAAGAAAAATAAATTATTATGAAACAGATAAAATGGGAATTGTACATCATTCAAACTATATAAGATTTTTAGAAGAAGCAAGATGTTATATGTTAAATAAAATGAATATTCCATACTCATATCTTGAAGAACAAGGAATAATGATACCTGTTTTAGGTGTAAATTGTTCTTTCAAACAACCTGTAACCTTTGATGATGTAATTCTAATTGAACCTTACATTAAAGATTTTAATGGTATAAGATTAACAGTTGGATATAATATTAAAGAAAAAAATAATAAAAATATTATTTTAATTGGAGAAACAAAACACTGTTTTACAGATAAAAACTTAAAGCCTATAAGAATACAAAAAAACTTCCCACAAATCTATGACACCTTTATGAAACACCAATCCTAACTTACTCACTTTTTTAATTATTTTTTTTGAAATACTTTATCTTTTATAAAAAATATGATAAAATGCAATAGATTTTGTAAATTAATGTCAAAAGACGAATGGAGGAAAAATATGGAATTTAATAAATGTAGTAGATGTGGAAGTTTTTATTTAGCTAATGGAAATGTCTGTCCTAAATGTATGGCTAAAGATGGATTTGAATTTTCAACCTTTAAATCTTATATTAAAGAAAATGGACTAAGTGAATCTTTAGATATAATATCTGGGCAGACTGGTATTACTGTTAAAAATCTTAACAGATTTTTAGGATATGATGAATTCCAAGAATATAAAGTACAATATGAAACTAATATAAAAATTGGAAACAATAAAAATAATCTATAGAAAGGAATTACTCAAAATGATAAACGTATTTAATATATTAGAAGAAAGAGGATATATTGAGCAAATGACTCATCCTAAGGAAATAAAAGAATTATTTTCTAGAGAAGCTGTTCCTTTTTATATAGGAATTGACCCTACAGCAGACAGTCTACATGTAGGTCATTTTGTTTCTTTAATGGTTGCTAGTCATATGCAAAAAAGTGGACATAAACCAATTATATTAGTTGGTGGTGGTACTGCAACAATTGGTGATCCTTCTCGGAAAAACTGATATGAGAAAAATGCTTTCTCGTGAAGAAATTAATAATAATGTAAAAAGTATCAAAAAACAAGTTGAAAAATTTGTTAGTTTTGAAGGCGAAAATGGAGCTATTATTGTTAATAATGCCGATTGGCTATTAGATTTAAACTTTGTTAATTTTGTTCGTGACATTGGAAGTCTATTTTCAGTAAATAAAATGCTAGCAGCAGAATGTTATAAACAAAGAATGGAAACAGGTTTAACCTTTTTTGAAATGAGCTATATGTTAATGCAATCCTACGATTTCTTACATTTATATGAAAAATATGGATGCAAACTTCAAATAGGTGGAAATGATCAATGGTCAAATATCATAGGAGGTGTTGACTTAATTAGGAAAATTGGCAAAGATGATTCTTTTGGATTAACTTTCAAACTTCTTACCACAAAAGAAGGAAAGAAAATGGGAAAAACGGAAAAAGGTGCTTTATGGCTAAATCCTTCAAAAACATCTCCATATGAATTTTATCAATATTGGCGTAATATGGAAGATACAAGTGTCGAAACAGTTCTAAAAATGTTAACTTTTCTACCTATAGATAAAATTAAAGAATTATCTAATTTAAAAGATGAGCAAATAAATGAAGCAAAAAAAGTGGCAGCCTTTGAAATAACAAAACTAATTCATGGTGAAGAGGAAGCAAAAAAAGCTGAAGATGCCTCAGAGGCTTTATTTAATGGACAAGGTAGCCTTGAACATATGCCAACAATTGAGCTAGAAAATACTGATATTTCTATTATAGATGCAATTTTATTAACTAAGCTTGCACCTTCAAAGGCTCAAGCAAGAACTCTAATTAATCAAGGCGGAATATCTTTAAATGATGAAAAAATATCAGATATCAATTATAAATTAACTGAAACAGATTTTGAAAATGGATATGCTATTTTAAAAAAAGGAAAAAAAGTCTTTTATAAACTTCAAAAATAAATTATCCTATTCTTAGTTTTCTATCTGCTTTTCTCTACGATTTCTACTACATCTGCAATATATTCACCTATAACAGGAATGTTAAGTGTAACTATCTTTTGTAATAGCATAACCAAGAGAGCTGTAATAATGGTAACTCCTATACCAATACCTACACCTCTAAAAATGCCTGCAATTAAATTTCTTTTAATAATCTCTTTTCTATTTCCTAAAATATATGACAACTCCACTAAATTTCCTTCTTGTAAAATCTTAGTAAGTTCTTCAACTGACTGGTTTAAAATATTAAATTTCTTTTTTCTAAACATAAAAAATCCACCTAATATTAGAGTGGATTTTTTCTTATATTTTATTCATTTATGTTAGAATTTGCAAGAACCTTATTTAAATTATTATTACTTTTATCCACATCCTTTACACTATTTGTGGGATTATTAATACTTTTATTTAATTCTTGTTTTTTCTTATCCTCTTTTTCTTTCACCTGTTCTAAGGTTTGAATTAACTCTTGTAGTTTTTTAACATCTTTCCCCATCATCTCCCAATCATTTTTATTGTTTGAATCAGATAAATTTTTATTTGTTTTAATAATTGCTTGTATTAAACCTTCTACATCCTCTGTATTTTCAACTTCAATATCTACTGCATATTTTGACAACAAGTTTTCTAAGGCTTTATTTAAGGTATCACCAATAGCAACTTTATTACCAGATGCTACTACTACTTTCTTTAATACTGGAATTTCTGATTCATTTAACATAGTTTGGTAAATTGGCTCAACATATAATAAAGTATTTTCAATTGGGACTACTAGCATTTGCTTTGTTAATTTTGTTCCAGTTGTATTTAATATTTCTAATTCTTTTGATATTGCCTCATCTTCTTCTATCTGTTTATCTAATTGCATCGGTCCAACAATATTACTATCTGCAGAAAATTTATATAATTTAAGTTCATTAGAAGCTCCCTTTGTACTTCCAACTAAATAAGAAATCAAATTTTGTTTTTCATTAGGTGTATAAATTTGAACTAATCCAAACTTTTCTCCATCCTTTGTTTTTAACATTGTATAATATGGTTGCATATATGTTCCTACTGATTTAGATGACTTTATACTATTATATTTAGCTATATCCCATAAATCATCTGCTCTATATAATACATCAGGTTTTACATTATGATAAACTTTTAAAACTTCTGATTGTACCTTATATAATAATTCTGGATATATGAAATGACTAGAAATATCTTGTTGTATTTCTTCATCTAAATCAACAAATAAAGTTTTATATATATTTCTGTAGGCCATTACTATTGGATCTGTTCTATCTGTAATATAAAATGACATTGTTCCATCATAGCTATCAATAATTACTTTAACAGAATTTCTTATATAATTAATATTCTCTTTTATTCCATTGTGTTGTATATTTGTATATTGTGAATATGGATAATTATTCGAAACTGTATAAGCATCTACAACCCATACAATTCTTCCTTCCTCTGTAATTACTGTATATGGTTTTTCATCATATATCAAATATGGCATTGCTTTTTTAGCTCTAGTAATAATATCTCTATTTATTAAAATTTTACTATCACTTGTTATTTCGCTAGAAAAAGCTAAATTTATATCTCCTTTTGTGATTCCTAAAATACACCTATCTAAAAATCCTAATTTTAAGCCAGCTTTTCCTTCATATATTGATGTATAATCTTTTCCTTTTTCGTCTGTATAATCATATTCCTGTTTATTTTTTACTTTTGTTGCTATTGTTTCTTTATTTCCTATACCAAAATACATTCTTGGTTGTGAAACTTTAAGTTTTTCGTCTTTTCCTGATATTTCCTTTTGTATATATTCTATATTTCCTATATCTGTGCTTTCTGTAGCAGATACTATTATTTGTCCCATACCATGTGTATATTCATAAGTTTTGTTATTGTAAGTTCTTCCATAGTTTGTAATTTCTCTTGGAGAAATATATACTAATTTATTTTGTCCATTTATATTATATTTTGCTAAATTTGCATTTCTATAAGAAAAATACCCTGTATTTGTTTGATTGTTTTCTAAGGTTTTAATTACTGCTTCCTGACTAATAATTGGTATATTTTTAATTACCTCATTATTTTGGTTTACTTCTTCATTTGTTATAGTTCCAGAATTTTCTATATTTTTTTCTTCAATATTTAGATTATATGCATTTTTCGTATTTCCAATATTCTCTGCAATATTATCTTTTTCTTTATCTAATTCATTTGAATTAACAAATATTAAATCAAAACCTATCATTACAAAAAATAATACTATTAAGTAAGTTGGTATAACTGCTATATTTTTTAGTACTTTATTTGTTTTTCCTTCTTTAAAAAATTTTATTGCTCTATATCCAACAACAATTAAAAGAATTGCAAATATATCATATCCCCATAACTTTACAGTTGCCTCTGTCATACCTGCTCCAATAATATCTATATCATCATCTATTGTTAATATTTTTCCAAATAAAAGGTTTTGTGTGTTTAAAATTGTTATAATAGAAATTCCTATTATAATATACAAAATATTTCTTAGTAATTTTCTCATAAATAAGCTTTCTTTTAACATTTTTCCATCAATTCCATCAAAAAACCTGTTAAATATTATTACATGATATAATGCCATATATATTGTAATTCCTATAATTAATGTTATAACATATATTACGATAATCTCTATAACTGGTTTTTGAAAGAAATAATATGAAATATCCATGTTAAATATATTATCTTGTATTCCAAAGGATGTACTATTTATAAAAAGCATGATTTTTTGTACAAATATTGAAGAAACAAAGATACTTATAATTACTGATATTACTAAGGATAAAGATTTATTTAGTAATCTTGGCATTTCTTTTTTTTCTTTTTCAAAAAAAGGTTTTAGACCTTTTTTTATTCCTCTATTTACCATATATAGTATAAAATATAATATAAGGAAATTAACTATCATGATAGAATATTTATAGATTAAATTTATTTCAAATATCTTAATATATCGTTCTCCCATTTCTACATATTCTAAATAACTTCCTCGTAAACTAACATAATTAATAATTGCAAGTACTGCTATAAATATAAGTACTACTATCCTTCTAGTTTTACTTTTTTGATTTTTATTTATTTTTTTAGTTTCTTTTGTATTAGCAGTATCCATTATTGTTTCCTGTTTTGTTTTATCTAGTTGATTTTCTAGCCCTTCTTGACTTTCGCTTTTGTTTTTTTTCACTATTTCAACCTCCTATTTAATTTACTAAATTATATTTTAGATAATTGCTTTTACAAAATCTTCTGAATTAAATATTTCCATATCATCAATTTGTTCTCCAATACCTATAAATTTCACTGGTATTTTATTTTCCTCTACTATTCCTATTACTACTCCTCCTTTTGCTGTGCCATCTAGTTTTGTTAAAACTAATCCTGTTATGTCTGTTTCTTCTTTAAAAGCTTTTACTTGTGAAATTGCGTTTTGCCCAGTTGTTCCATCTATTACTAGTAATACTTCTTTATCTGCTTCTTCCATTTCTCTGCTTATTACTTTTTGTATTTTATTCAATTCGTCCATTAAGTATTTTTTATTGTGTAATCTTCCTGCTGTATCTACTATTAATACATCTGCTCCTTTTTCTTTTGTTATTTTTATTGCATCATACACAACAGATGATGGATCTATCCCCTCTGCTCTTTTTACTATGTCTGCTCCTGAACGGTTTGCCCATATTTCAAGTTGTTCTACTGCTGCTGCTCTGAAAGTATCTGCAGCAGCTATTACTACTTTTTTACCATCTTTTGCTATACGATTTGCTATTTTTCCTATTGATGTTGTTTTCCCTACTCCGTTTACCCCAACTACTAATATTACAGATGGTTTTGTATTTAGGTGTAAGTTTATATCTGTTATGTCTAATATTTTCTGCATTTCTTCTCTTAATGCTTGTTTGACATCCTTTTCATCCTGTATTTTTTCTTTTTTTAGTCTATTTCTTAGGTTTTCTATTATTTTTATTGATGTTTCCATTCCTACGTCTGACATTATTAATATTTCTTCTAATTCTTCTAGAAAATCTTCATCTATTTTTCTAAAGCTATTGAATACATTATTTATTTTTTCATCAAAGGATGTTTTAGTTTTATTCATTCCATTTTTTAATTTTTCAAAAAATCCCATTTTTTATCTCCTTAGTTATTTTCTTCCATAAATTATAGACCTTGCTATTATAACACATTTTCATATAAATGTACACCCTTTATAACAATAGCTTAAAAAGTATATGTGTTATATTTCACGCATATTCGATATTTTTATTTGCTATACTCAATTTGTAAACTTTAATGAGAATAGGAGGAATAGTATGACTTTGCTAGAAGCAACAAGAAAAAGAATAGATGAACTATGTAATGCAAATAATATGAATATTAATCAATTAGCAATAGCTTCTGGTATTAATCCATCAACAATAAGAAGTATTTTCAAAGTTATTAAAAAAGCTCCATCTTCTGATACTATTCACTATATTTGTATTGGATTTGGAATATCTATAAAAGAGTTTTACGATAGTAAATTATTTGATGATTTAGATGATAACGACTAAAACTAAAAGCAACTACCTTATTAAAAGTAATTGCTTTTTTATTATTTCAAAATCTTCCAATATCCATCTCTTTTGCCGTTAACTCTCACAATAATTTCTAGTTCTTTCATTTCTTTAACTTTCCTTTTTACTGTACTAGAGCTAATGTTTAGCTGACTTGATAATTCATCATAAGTTAATGAATTATTATTTTTTATTAGATTCAATATTTTATTTTGTGTGTCATCTAAAAGTTCATTCAAAGGGTCATTCAAAAGTTCATTTTGACCTTTTGAAATTTCTATGATGTTTTTTTCAGATACATTAATTGTTTTCTTCAATGGAATAGTAGTAGTAAAAATATCATTTTCTTCAAAAGTTGGTTCTCCACCAGAATATATTTTTGTATACTTTACTATATTTCGTACTCCAGAACCTAATTCATCTGCTAATCCTATTTCTTTAAATACTTTTGCAATTTTAGTATTTTTTGAATATGGAGAAAATTTATTTATATTAATATCTCCAACTCTTTTAGCTTTATTAGCATTTTCAGTCCACATTTTATCTTTCTCAATAATAAGTTTTGCAAGGAAGGCACTAGTAAATTCACGATGCATAAGAATATTACTACATATTTCACGAGCAATTTTATTTCTTACATCTATTCTTTGAGTTCCTTCAAGATAAAACATATCATTTAAGTGTTTGTCGACAAAATCCATTAGTCTATCATAACTTCCAATCAAATTAGTTCTAATATCATCTCTATCATCGTATCTGTCTAAATTTTTCACTCTATATATTGCATCTGTCCTATGTTGGATAGGTTATAATAATTTGGACAGAAAAAATAAGGACATGTTATAATAAATA
>CAMXQV010000038.1 GCA_947245515.1 uncultured Clostridium sp.
AATGAGTGAAAATATTTCACTCATTTTTCGTTGGGACTTTTTTTACAGCCCCTTTCCAATTTTTTTACTATCATTTTTATTTTTTCTAAATCCTTTGCTATTTCATTTAGGGCATCTATTCTGTCTTGTTTTATATTTTTAGTTTTAAATAACTCAGGTAAATTTTTCATATCTCCTTTAAAATTCCACTCTGCTCCACAATTATTAGCAAATAGTATATCATTAAAATCTACTATGTTATCTAAATCTATTTTATCCCATATTCTTTGATATGCTTTGCCGTTGTTCAAAAGCTAATTGTACTAATAGTTCTATCATATTTCCTCCAATCAAAAAGGCAAATCATCTGAAGATGAGACTTCAAAATCACTTGTTGTATTTGTTCCAAAAGGATTGTCAAATCCATCATTATCTTTTTTACTGTCAGCGAAATATACCTCTTCTGCTATAACTTCTGTAGCATAATGCTTTTGACCTTCATCATCATCCCAATTTCTTGTTTGTATTCTTCCACATATACCAACCTGTTGTCCCTTTTTAAAATAATTAGAGCAAAATTCTCCTGTTTTAGACCAAGCTATAATTGGTATAAAATCTGCTGTTATTTCATCTGTTTCCTTTTTAAATCTTCTATTCACTGCTACTGTAAAATTTGCAACTAATGTATTATTTGTTTGTGTGTATCTTACTTCTGGATCTTTTGTTAATCTTCCAATTAAACATACTTTATTCATATCTTTTCATTCCTTTCATGCAACTAATTTTATTTCTTCCATTATAATGCTACTAACTCTTTCTTCTTGCTCATTTTCTTCTTTATATAAATCCACCCAATTATTATTTTTAAATGCATTTCTTTTGTTTCTTATATCTTCATCAATATATAAATGCTTTGATTTTGCCTGGTTCATTAATTCTTTTGCTTTTTTTACTGCTTTTCTTTTATTTTTATATCTACATTCTATATAAACTTCATCATCTAAACCATTCTCAAAATCAGCATAAAACTTTTGATATACTATGTAAATTATCATCTTCTAATCCCTCTTTACTATTATAAATTTCATAATTTCTTCTTGTGTTCTAAAGTATCTTTCAATATTTGCTATGTCATCTTCGCTATTTTCATTTTCTTTTTTTATTTCAAATTGATGCACTACATAATAGCCTTCTTTACATTTTTTAATTTCATAGGCTAATTTCTTTATTCCTATTTCTTGCTTATTCGTAATTTTAGCCACTTTATTAATTGTTTCTTCCACTTTTTCAAGTATTTCTTTTATTTCATCTTTCATTAAATTAGGTTTTAATATTATTACACTTTCAAATTTTTTCATATTTACAATTTCCTCCCTATAAAAATAAAAAGCTATCTACTTGATAACTTACTTTTCTATGCAGCTTGTTGTACTACAAAGCTACTATTTTCTTCAACTTCTCTTTCAATAGATTTTTTCTTTCTATCTAATACATCTGAATAATCATAAAGAATTTCCAACGGATTATATTTTATAACTAATGATATAACCATTTGTGTGTTTATCATTTCTTGTATATCTGTTGTAGATTCTCCATCATCAAAAAAGACTGGTGCTTTTATTCCAGATAAATTATTAAATAAATTTGATATTTCTAAACATGCTCTAGCTTGTTGTGATTTAGATAGTTTTTTATATTCCCTACCTTCATAGTAGATTTCACAACATTCTGATATTTTATCGTTTGATTTATTTATTTTGCTAAATTGTATATCTACTTTGTTTAAAAATTTATCTATTATTTCTTTTTGCTTTTCTATTACTAACCTTTTTAATTTATTTGCTATTTCTTTTTGTTTTTTATTTTTTTCAATAGAATCTAAAATTTCTTGTTGTGTCTTTTCTAATAACTCTATATTATTTTTAGCATCTTTTATTTGTTCTTGTCTTACTTGTATTTCTCTATTCTGTAACAAAATATTATTTTTCTCCTGTTGTAAAATATCAATTTGTGATTTTATTTTATCTTTTTCTTGTGTTAGTTTTTGCATATCTGATGTATTTAGTTTTTCAAAAATCTCTTGTTTTGATTTTCTTTCATTTGCTAACTGTGTAGCATCTTCTTTTAATTTATTTGCTTTTTCTTGCCATTTATCAAGTTGCTTTTGATAAAAACTTTTTAAATGTTCCTTTGCTTCACTGTCTTTTATTTCTTGTCGACAGGAAGGACATATAGATTGCTCTTTATCAACATCTTTTAGTTTATTACTTTCTTTATTATAATTTTCAGTTATATCAACTAATTTGTCTTTCAATATTTCTTCTAGTCTTTCGTTTATTTTATTAATACTTTTTTGTAAATCTTCTAAACTAGAATTTCCTAAATCCATTGATAAAGCATCATATCTTTTTTGTAGGTCTTGTAACATTTCTTCTTTTTCAAATTCTGATATTTCTCCAACTTGATTTAAAGCTATTGTTTTATATGTCTGTAACATTCCAGAATTTCTGTCATATTCTTTTTGCAATCCATTTATTTCTTCGTTTCTTTTATCTGTATAACTGCTTAAATATTCAATTGGATTTTCTATTATAGTTTGTTCTTCTTTTGTTAAAAGTTCAAAAGATTCTTCTGGAGATATTGCTGGTACAATTTTTCTTATCAAATTTTTTTGTTCCTTTGGTTCTAATGATGCAAAGTAATATGGATTATGAGATACTAGGAAAATATCTTTGTCTTTATAAAACCCTGCTAACATTTCTTGTTCTACTTCTTTTCCATCAAGAGTTAAATTCATTTGTTTTCCTTTATCTCTAATAAGTCTATGCTCTATTCCATAGTTATCTATAAATGTAATATCTACTATAACATTTGATGTTTTTGTTTTGTCATTTGCTACTTGTTCTCTTTCATTTCCATATAGGCTTGTACCAGTTAGACACCAATTAAATAGACTTCCTGTTGTAGTTTTTCTTTGAAAATTTGCTCCTACTATATAATTCATATTTTCACTAAAATCTGCATTAAATCCATCTGGTAAGTCTTTATATCCTACTACATTATTAATTCTTTTTATATACATAGTTTCATCCTTTCTACATAGCTTTTCCATCTAGTTCAAATAAGCTGTTAAAATCTTCGACACTTGGATCTCCTAGTATGCTTTCTATTTTATTTTCGTTTAGTCCTCCACCATCTAATATAGATTCTTCTGTTTCTTGGTTTTCTGTTTCACTGTTATTTGTTAGTTTAGATTTTTCAGCATCATCTAGTGTTGGAATAGAAAAAGTTTGTGTTATAGCATACTTATATGCACCTGATAAAGCTTTATATATAGCCCATCCTTCTTTGTCGCAACCTTCTCCTGCTATATTAACATCAATATATTCATTCTCATCTTTTTCATTTCTTTCAGTATCATAAAATCTATAAATCATACTAATTGTTATATCATTTCCTTTTTGCACTATTTGTTCTACTTTATGCGGAATCATTATTATTTTTTCTTCAATCATAGCTTCTCTTGCTTTTAAAATAATGTTTGCTAAAGATGCATATTCAAAGCCTTTTTCTTCGTTTGTTTTATCTTTTATGATTGGTCCAATTTTTGTCATTACATTTAATATTTTATTCGCTATCATTTTTTATCCTTTCCTACCACTCAAATGGTGGTCTTTGTTTTAGATTTTTAATTTTTATTTTTCTTTCAATTGAAAATACTTCTACATTGTTGTCATTATCTGTAAATTCGTATATTTCGATATCTGTGATATCTTTCTACTTTGTTTTTCTTTTTGCCTAATATCCTTTCAATTGATTTTTCTTTAAACCAGTCTTTTTTACCAAAAATTAAATCTATATAGTAATCTGCATAATAGCTGTCCTTTTCAATTATAAATCCTAGTTTATTTTTTACTTTTCCATAAATTTTCCCTATACCATTTACTTTAACTAATTCACCATAGTTATATTTATTTCTCATATTCTACTTTCCTATTATCGTGCTAATTCTTCTTTTAGTTCAATATAAAAACTTATAGTATCTATAGTAATAAGTAATAATATGATTAGGGATTTTTTTATTAACTTCAACATTTTAAAAATTTCCTTTCATTATTAATATAAAAAGCGGTTTAATCTCCATATTAAACTGCTTCTTTCATTTCATTATTATTTATTTCTGTTATACTTCCATCAGCATCTATTCTTTGTTTTATTTCATATTTACAAAGAATATTTCTATCTGCTTCCACTTTAGAACTTATCATTTCTATAACAGTTCCTGGCATACATTTTATTAAATCTTGATTTGCTTTTGGATGTAATACATATTCAACATCTTGAGAGTTAATATCTTCAAAAATAATTTTGTCGAATTTTGCATTATTAATTATTGTAGGCATAAATTTTTTAACAGTTAGATAATTTGAAAAATCCTCTTTGGGTTGTTCTTCTTTTTTCTCTTCTGTTTTAGGTTTATCAATTACTTCAGGTTCTTTTGCTTTTTCTTCTACTTTTTCTTTTTTAGTTTCCTTTTTAGTTTCTTTTTTCCCTTCTGTTAATTGCTTACTTTCTTGTTTATTAGTTATTAACTTTTCTTCATTTTGAGGTTTTTCTCCTGTTAATTGTGGCTTTATATCTAAACGATGTAAATCTATACTGTAATATTTTCCATAGGCAAGACTTTCTTGTTCTGTTAGAGTTAGTTCAAATGGAACATCTACTATACTCATTCCAGCCTTTTTATATTTTATAATTTCTGATGCAATATTAGATAAAGAAATACCTCCAGATGTACTTAAATTCCATACACCACCTGCTTCAATTCCATCTAATACAAACTTTAAACTACCTTTTAATTTACATTTCCCATTTTGTCTATGTTGACATTGTTCCCCACAGTCTATTTCTACTTGTGCATTATTCCCTCTATCATCTTTTCCAACCGTTATTGCTTTTGTATCATTTCCAATACATACCGCTTTTCCATTTACATATCTTTTAAATTTAAAATTAAATGGATTTTCAGATGTAAACCTTATTTTTAAAGATGTTGGTTTTCCTGGATATAATTGCTTGAAAATATCTACCATTTCATAAGTTGTTCCTTTATCTTCTTCTACATGAAAATAAGATAATTTTTTAGGCAATCCATTTTCTCCTTTCATTCCTGTTTTTATATTTCCAATTACTCTTTCTTTTACTAGATTTTGTATATCCATACTATTTTTTCTCCTTCCATTTTAAGCAGCTTCTTCTATTTGATATTCTGTATATTCTACAAGTTCTATTAACTGCTTTGTTATTTTTTCTTTTAATTCATTATAATCTTTTATATTTATGTACGAATCTTCTCTTTCAAATTTGTTTTGCTTTGGATCTTTGTTATTAATTTTTATGTCATTATCACATAGTAATTGTTCGACTTCATATAATATGTCGTTTGCTGTTTCTTCACACCAAGAATGACTAACTAGCATATCGCAAGACCTCCTTATCGTAACTATATTCTTTTAGTTTTTCTAAATCAATCTCTACTACTGGCAATGCAATAAGTTTAATACCTATTCTTCCTACAATGCTTTTTACAATTCCTAAATCCATTAGAAAACTTATTAAATTGCTATTTCCATAATTGTCAATTACAATTTGATTTTCTAATAAATCATCTTCTACATCAACTGTTACATTAGATATATGAGATACCTCTTTGTCATCTCCCACATAGCCATATATAGATAAGCTAATTCTACCTTTACGATATTCTCCCATATCAAAAAAACAATCTCTGTATTTTACACAATTTGATTCATAGTTAAAAGTTTTCAAATCTTTTCCCTCCTTTTTATAAATTCTTTTTATTTTTGTATTCAAAAACTATTAATCTATCCTCCTTCCACTTTTTTAAACAAAAAAATAACAAGTTTAATTTTTTATCTTACTTGTTAATTTTGTTTTATTTAATTTTAAGCACAATTCCCCCTATAGCTGTGTTTTAACTATAAGTGGCATTATTTAAAGTGCTACTTACTTTACCTTTGCTAAAAAGCAAAGTCATGCTGAATAAATCAGCTTACCCTGTTTCCAGGTATCACTAATAAGATTTTATCTTTTAGCGACTAATTTTGAATACATCTATATTTTAACATATTTATTTTATAAAAAAAATATATACATGTAATTTTTTTTATTCTTAGAATATCATGCTTTTTAGTCTTTTTTTATATCCACAATAGAACTTTATATATTATTTTTCGCTATTCTTTAATTGAACTGTGATAATTTGATGTATATTTTCTTCTTTAGCATACACTATTACATTTATTGTTTTCATTTTTTCTAGTGTTTTAAATATTTTCATTTCTTCTTCATTATTTTCAAGAATTTCTTGATATGTTTTTGTATGATTTAATTTCAATATTAGATTTTCTTTATTGTCTTGTGTAAAATGTGACAATTCTATGTTGTCAACATTTTCTATACTAGAATCTTTTATTATGATACTAATAGTGTTATTCATATCTCTATATAATGCTATCATTTCATTTTTCATTTCTACTATTTCTTTGCTATTTGTCAAAATTTTTATACTAACCATCCCCCTTAATAACTTATAGTATAGCATTTTATTATACTTTTAACAACAGATTATTAATTCTATACAATTTTTTCCATTATATTTTTTCTAACTTTTGTTTCATAAATTCTATGATTTCTTTTTCATTTCCATTTGCAAATTTGTCCTTATCAATATAAAAAGCCAAATTGTTTAAAACGATATAAAATGTATTTTTTTCTTCTATAAATTTTTGTATTTCACTATAATACACCTCTAAAGTTTCATCAAATATGTCTAATCTAAAATAGGTATCATAAAATTCGTAAATAAGTTTTTCTTTTTTTATATCTATCCCCCAAATAATATCCAATATGCCAAACATACTTAATAAAATAATAAAAATTCCTACTTTATTTCCTTCATTAAATAATATATATACTGAAAAGGAGATGTTAACTAAGCATATAATCATTTTTATTATATCCATTTTTAGCTGATAATACCTTTTGGCATATTTCTCCAATTTTCTTATCTTTGATTTTGATATTGGTGTTTCATTTTTATATAAAATTTTCATTTACTTTCCTCCATTTTATCCCAGATGCCTGGTACACAACATTTTGATTAAAAAAATATAGTATAATTATTTTAAATATTTTTTGTATGAGGTGAAATAATAATACTATGAAGACAAAAACTTTAAATGGATATTATAATATTGTTCGGTTCTAATATACGAAAATATAGAGATTTAAAAGGTTATTCTCAACGTGAACTTTCTAATAAACTCATCCTACGAGGTATTAATTTACTTAATTCAGATATTTCTCGAATAGAAAATCATACTCTTTTTATTAGAGATTATGAGCAAAAAGCTATTTGCGAAATTTTAGGTATATCATATGAACAATTATTTGAAAATACTAATAATTTTTTTAATTAAAGCAAATATTTATGCTTTATATTTGTATATTATTTGTTGTGTCGTACA
Organism: uncultured Clostridium sp.; assembly: GCA_947245515.1. GTDB lineage: Bacteria > Bacillota > Clostridia > TANB77 > CAG-508 > CAG-269. The sequence goes on from CAMXQV010000038.1 coordinate 7,530, forward strand.
CATCACAATAAATAAAAAAAATTATTCTTGTACTTTTTTCGCAAACTTTGTTGCACATTCTCTACAAATTAATTTATTTCCTATTTCGTAATAATTTTTATTATCTAATTTTTCTGAACAAACAGTACAATATTCTTGGTATTTTCGTATAATAATTTCTTCTCCTTCTCGTACTATTTCTACACAAGTATTTTCTTCCAGCGTTAATATTGTTCTGTCTTCTTTTGGTAGTGTCACCCTTCCTAAATCATCAATTTTTCTTACAACTCCTATACTTTTCATAAAAATCCTCCTTTTGAACTTTTTATTTTAATGATAGATTATTTAATTATGTTCCTAGTTTTGAAACATTTTGTTTGATAATATTATTATAATTTCTATTTCCTAATAAATCAACCCTTTTAGTAGTTAAACCAATTCCTATTTTTAAACCTTTATATGATTAAATTTGCATAAAAAAAGACAATCACTTGCCTTTTCTTTTAATCATTTATTGCATTATAAATAGCAATATTTATTAATTTAAAAATAGATAATCCATATTTTACCTTCATGTTTCCTAATTCTTTATAAGCTGATTCTCTAATAACAAAATTATGAGGTTCTGTTCTTTCATTTTCTGGTCTTGGATATATATCTACTTTTTGTGTCTTAATTAATTCAACAATTGAAATATTAACCATTTTATTAATCGATCCATCAAATATTTCATCAAGTTCTACTAATTTTTCGTATAATGACATATCAATTTCAACTCTTCTTCTAATCCCTTTATCTTTTTTTAACAAATACTGTCCAAATACACTCATTAAACCACCTCTGTGTATTATTATAATGTACTGTTTTATTCTTTTTAATTCCTATACAGTAGTTTTTTTAACATTAACAAAGTAATTGTTATATAACTAAACAAGTGTAGTAATTTTGATTTTTCTCGTTATTGTATATAAAACTTCTCTTGGTTTAGGTTTCATTATAAAATTATATTTAAAATAATCTTTTAATACTTTCTCTTCACATTCATAATACATTACATTAATTGAGTGTTTTATGTTACCATATATTGTATTAACTTTTTTATTATATTTCTTTGCAATGCTCTGATATATTTTTTTTACTAAAATATCATCTTTTAATTCATCTAATAAATATAATCTATATATGCAATCTATTAAATATTTTGTACCTTTATAAGTAAAATTAAAATTTAGTTTTTCTAATTCTTTTTCTATACTATTTCTAATTTTTTCTTTATAAACTGTTTCTTCTACAATTTTATTTATACTATCTAATACTTCATCAAAGTTTAATGGCTTAAAAAAATAACTAAAAACATAAGAACTATGACAGACTTCATTTACTAATTTATTTTCCCCAGATGTTATTATTATAGATTGTTTATATTTCTGATTTTCTTCTTTTTCTAATTGTTTAATTATTTCTATGCCATTACTATCTTCTAATTTTAAGTCTAAAATTATTATATCTGCTTTTTCCTTTTTAATTAATTTTAAGGAATCTTTTACAGAAGATGTTATCCCATATAATTTTATATTATCGTTATTTTGACATATATAGTTAACTATTTGTTTTGTTTGTTCTATATTATCTTCTATAACTAACATGCTTAACATATATATCACCTCATATAATATGAGTCCATATCTATACTAAAATATTACAAAAAATTAATTTTTTTACTTTTTTTTACTTTTTTTTTCCTTTTTTATGTTTTATTTATAAAAATGTTATATATTTATGTATAGTTTTTTGTACTATATGATATCTAAAATATGATAGTTATATCATATTTTAAGATATATAGTCGGAGTTGGTAAGTAAAAACATTTAAGGAGGACAATATTATGAGTAAGAATATTAAATCAAAATTAGCACGGTGTTTTATATGTTTAACTTTGGCACTTAGTATGCTTTTATCTGTTGTTCCAGTACATGCTGCTGGAATTGAAGATTGGGGTAGTTCAGAAGGACCTGAAGAAAATATTAGAGTTTATAACAACAATTTAACTCCAGTAAAAACAATTAAAAAATCAGGCAAATTAACTATTCACTTTATAACTTTACCTTGTAAACCAGGTTATACACATTGTGGGTGTCGAGATTCTGAACCTTTTAACTGGTCTCCAGTTGTTGGAACTATTCAGATTAGAAATTCTGCTGGCAGAGTGTTAAGCACATCTCCTCAATGTGGAGAACTTCAATCTGGGACAGTATCATATAATGTTACGGCTGGCATGAAAATTCAATTATTCATGGATGTAAGTACAAAACCTGGATATTCAAGACCAGGAGATTACAGAAAAGCTCACTTTTCTTACTACTACACAATTAGTTAACAATTAATTAATCACCAACTCCAACTTTTAGGCCGACCTGTGCTTTAGGTCGGCTTTTCTTTTAATATTTATTATTCAATTCCAAAAGTAAATACACCTTGTTCTCCTCCAATTATTTCTCCTGTTGTTGCATCTATAAAGTATTTTTTGCTATCATATTTCTTTTCATACTCTACTCCTGTTTCTGTTCTATTTGATTTTTTATGTTCAACTCTTATTACCCAAACATTTCTTATCGTATCATCTGTTTTTATACTACTGATGTCCTCAATATTTTTCTCTAGTCTATATATAAATCCATTCATTTTTTCAATACTCTTTTTTGCTGTAATATTGATAATTGGTTCACTTGTAAATTCTTTTTCTTTTGCCTTAGCTATATTTATAGCTTCCTGCTCTGTAATTACAAATGCATTATTTTCAAAAGTATTATCTACTATTCCATTTACTGCATGAACAATTACTTTTCCATTTAACATACCAAATGAGATTTCAAAATTATCATATCTATTATATATACCATTATAACTTCTTGAAAAAATTATTCTCCATTCATTATTATCATCTTTCTCACTTTGTTTTATTTCATATGTGTCTGAAGGATATCCTATATCAACTAAAAGATCTTTAGCTGTTTTTTCAGCAGATTCTTTTGAAATATTTTCTAATTTGCTAATATCCTTAAAATCATTATTTAGAAAATATTGAAATTTACCTGTTTCTGAATCAAATTGTATAGTAATTCCTATATTCCTGGTTTCATTATGATATTCTTTTTCTGTTGATATATAGTAATATGAATTTGTTTTTTCATCATAACTTCGATATAATTCTACTTTTTCTATTTCTTCCTCTGGATAACCAAATTTAATTAAGATATTTTTAGCATCTTCTTTTACTTTTTCTTCTGAAATAATTTTTTCCTTTTCATCTTCGCTTATAACAGCTGGTTTTTCTTCAAAAATATTGTATTGTCTTGGTTCTTTCCAAACTTTTTCATATACAGTATATCCTGCAAAAGCAATTCCTGATGTTATTACAATTCCTATGCAAGCAGTAATAAATGTTTTTACAAAGGTAATTTTGCTTTTTGTTTTTTCTTTTATAAAAGCTGTTCTTATAGCTTGTTTATATTCTTCTGGTCTGTTAACTTCTTTATTAACAATATTAATTATTGTTCTATCTAAACTATCCATTTAAAACTCCTCCTTTATATTTATCTTTTATTTTTTGTCTTGCCCTATATAAGTATGTTCTAATGTTATTTTCTTTTAATTTAGTAATTTCTTCTATATCTTTTACTGAATATTGTTCCATATAATATAAAATTACTACTATCCTTTCTTCGTATTTTAAGTCATTAAGTAATGAATAAAAATGTAAATCATCTTCAATATTTCTACAATTGTGTACTAACATATAATTATCAAGATTATATTCATCAATAGATATATCTTGTTTATATTTCTTTCTGTACATTCTATTACATTTATTGATAAGGATTTTTATTATCCATTTCTTAAATTTAGTAGGATCTTTTAGTTTTTTTATTGATTTGTAAGTTTCAATCATAGTTTCTTGAATTGCATCTTGAATATCATTTTCATCTGTTATTCTTGTTTTTGCAATTTTATATAAGTCCCCTTCCATAGTTAAAACTATTTGAGTAAAAGACTCTACATCTCCTTTCTGTGCTTTAATTATTAATTCTTCCATTTGTTACCTCCTATCATTTATGTACATATTTGATATCTATCTATAAGAGTCCCTCAGTTTATAAAATTATTACAAAAATATCTTTTTTTTCAAATTATTTTAAATATTCTATAATTCTGCTATCTACCTTATGGTAGTTTTCTATACTTGATAAATTAATATTATAATTATCTGGTATTTTATTATTTATCTTATTTTCGTTTCTTTTTCTACTTTTTTCCATAGAAAAAAATCCCTCCTTGATATTTTTTATTTTATCACGGAAGGATTTATTTACACAACTTTTTCTATACGCTTATTTTGGGTTCAGTATATAACCTGACTTTCTACTACTAATTTACTTTCTCCACAATTTCTAAAGGTGGAAATGTGCATATATAACATGGTCTTTTTGTATTGATTTTTCTTTTCATATAGTTTTTAGTTTCAATGATAATTATTAACTTATCAGCTTTTGAAATAGTGTCTATATTTTGGTACAGATTGTCTACTTCTTGTTCTTTAATTGCTATAATATCATAACTAACATATCTTGTTTTTAATGTTACATTTACTGGATGTTTTCCTTTTTTGATTTCTGGGTTTCTTTCCAAATAATCCATAACAACATCAAATGCTGCAACATTTCTATTGTTTATTTCTTTTGTTCTATATCTTATGATATTTGTTTTTTTATCTCTAACTAATACTTTATTTGCTACTAAAACATCTATGTCATTTATGCTACATCCACATACTTTTAAAATATGTTCTTCTCGTAAAGATTGAAAATCCCATAATAGTTTTGCTATTTTATTTTGCTTTTCATTCATTTGCATCACTTCCTATAACTTTTACCAGAGAACTATAGATTTTTCTTTTTTCTGGTACTATTTTATAAATTTTAATAATTACTTTATCTCCTGGAAGTGGTGGTCTATCTAACCAAGTTGGAAGAGTACAAACCGAATCTACTCCTTGCATAATGTTTGCAAAGATTCCGATTGTCTGTATAACCTGTTATTGTTGCTAGATATTCTCCTTTTTCTGTAAAATCTTTTCTAATATTTTTAAATGGATCTTCTAATAATTCTTTTATTGATATTTTGATGTTTTTCTTTTCTTCATCAATTTCTTTTACTACTACTTTTATCTGTTCATTTATTTTATATAATTTAGAAACATCTTCAACATATCCGTATTGCAAGTCTTGTGCTTTTATTATGAAATCCATTCCTAAACATTCGATTCTTATGTATTTTTTCCAAATTCCAACTACTTTACTATAAACTTTATCTCCCACTTCTATCTTTTTTAGGTTGATGTCTCTTATTCTTTCCATTGCTTTTATTCTTGAACCTACAGCTTTATTGCTTATTTTATCCGCTTCTACAATTATAAATTTTATTTCTGCTCCCATCATATTTCTTAATAGTTTTTTATCATTTTTTCCATCTTTTATAATTTCTGTAGCTGGTATTAGTATCTTTATACCTTTAAAATCTACTATTGCACAAGTAATATTAGTATCTTTCATTTTTTCTGTTTCTATTGCAATAATATTTCCTGTTTATAATCATTAATAGCATAAAAAAATATAAATATACTTAGCATCCCTATACTTAATATAAAAATAATCATTAGTAAATTCATAATTTTTTGCTTAACTACAAAATGTTTTTTATTATCATATAGTCTATACCATTTTAAGTATTCTTTTATTTTATAATTTTTATTTTTTAAAAAATTTTTTATTCTTTTTAATTTGCTACTAGAATCTTTCATATTCGCTCCCATTTTCAAATATATTTAATTATTCTATACCTGAAGTCTTTAAATTTATTTTCTTAATTCACTTTCTATTTTTTCTAATACTTTCACAGTATCTTCATAACTAATATCTTCAGCATAACTAAACTTGCTCTGATAATTCTTCCAATGTTCTTTCAAAGCATCACTTTCTTTTATAACTTCCATTATCTCATCTATATTATTTAGTTTGTCCATTGAACCCCTATATTCAAATTTCTTTACAATAGCTTGTCCTAATAATTCTTTATCAAAATTTTGTTGTTGTGTGGTCCAAAGTATATAAATATCATAAAAATCTCTTGCTCTTGTTGTATCAATATTTCTCGATATAATTGTTTCAAATTTATCTGCTATTACTGTTTCCATATTATATGCAAGTATTTCTATAGAACGATCTTCAAACATTAAACCAAACTTATAGTTTACTTCTTTGGGAACAATTACATCTCCTGTTGTTATATCTAGTTTCATAGGCACAACTAATTTATCAAATTTGGCATCCAATGAAACTCTATATCCACCATATTCATCTTCTTGTCTTATCTCTTTTATATTTCTAAATTCAAAAATCACTTCATCATCTAAATCTATACTAAATATTTCATTTAATATATTTTCAAGGTTATCTTTTTCTAAATTAAAACCTTTTATTGTTGCATCCATATCTAGTGTATTTCTCATATCTATTCCAACTATAGCTGTTATTAGCATTCCACCTTTTAATACAAATTTATATTTATAATTTGATACTGAAATTCTTTCTAATAGTCTCTCTAGCATATAGTTTTGCAAAATGATATTTTCATTTACATCAACTTTTGTTGACATATTTTTTATCCATGCTTTTAATTGTGCTCTATTTTTGGCAATCACAATAACACCTCCCAGTATTTTCTCACTTCATCTTCTATATTAAATAATTTTGCATACTTATGTAGCTTTATTGAATTTCTATCTTTTCTTTCTGCATATCTCTTCATGGCATCTGTAAATAATGCAATCTCAATTTTTTTCTTATTTCTAATAATATCGCAGATTGTTCTCTCTAAATCATATACTTTAACTTTATTTCCATAAGGAGTCTTCTTTTCTGCTATTCCTATTTCATATAGTTCATCTTTTAAATAAAAAAATTGATAATTTTTATCTTTAATCAATACATTATTATAGTAACTTGGTATTGTTAATTGATATTTTATAGGTGTTCTATCACATAAGTCATGAAAATATAAAGCTGTCTCATGTGAGAATATTCCTCGCTTACAAATAGCTTGTGTAATAAAATATTTATCTTCTAATGTATCTGTACTTATATAAACACCTCTTGAAACTCTTTCTATTATTCCTTTTTCAATCATTCTAGTTAAAATTTTGCTATTAATTCCTAAATCTTCTACCTCTTTTGTTGTTATTATCCCATTATTTTTCTCTAATAATTTTTTTATTATATTTATATTTTCCATCTTTTCCTTCCTTTGCCGGAAACTCTCGTAAATATTGTATCATTTACGAGAGTTTCCGGCAAGTATTTATATAAAATTTATTAAAAAATATTGTTTTTTATTAAAATTTCTATTATACTTTTATTAGATGACTGAGAAGGCTCATTTCGGTAAGCAGTTATGATTTAGAATGTAGCTTATATAGAAATATATGAGCTACAGTTTTTTATTTTAAATTTATTTAAAAATGTTGATTTTTGCTAAAATACCTATTATAATTTTATTACATTAATTGTTGCACACTTCGGTGTGGAGTTCTATTCATCTTTTATAAAGATGCTTAAAAGCCTTCTTGTGACAGAAGGCTTTACTATTATAAATAATTTACTATATCTTCAAATGTGTCATATTCACTTTCACTATTGATATGTCCTGCATTTGGTATTAAAATTTGATCTGTTGCGATTTTATCTGCAAAATCTTTTTCTACTTCATATTTTACATATGGATCATTGTCTGAATAAAAACAAATTATTTCATTTGCATATTGTTTTACATCTTCTAATTTATCAAAATACATTGTTCTATTTACTGCATCATATTCTTCATTTATTCCTAAATAATTGTTAAATCCACATACAAATATTAATTTTTTAACTTTTACTTTATTTTCTACTAAAAACTTTGATATAAACACTGGTGCAATGCTATGTCCTATTATTGTTGTATTCTCATTAATTAATTCTAAATCTAAATAGTATTTAAGTAGTTTACTCCAATTTCCATAATTTTGATATCCAACTCCTATTGGAAATTGTGGTACATATACTTGTTTTCCATCAGATGATATAAAATCTTGTAACCAACTAAACCAATTTCCAAATGGACTTCCAAAACTTCCATGTATTATAAAATAATTTTCCATTTACTTTTCCTCCATTTTTTTATAATAAAATTTTAAATTTATCTCATGTCCACCATAGTATTTTAATATTTTTTGCATTCTCTTATTCTCATCTCCAGTAGCACATGATACTATTTTTATATCTTTATTTTCTTCTCTTAATTTCTCTATTAATTTAAAAAATACACCACATTTTCTATATTCATGTTCAACAAACATTTGTGAAATCCATAATACTTCTCCATCACTTGCCCAATAGAAATATGAATACAATATCATACCAACTGGTTTATTATCCATTTCTGCAACTAGACATTGAAATTTTGGTCTATCACAAAAATAATCTTTATCTATATTTAGTTCTAACCCATTGGTTTGCTCTGTTTCATTAGTATTATTAATAACTCTATTAGCATATATCAAAAAGTCTTTGTGTGATTTATTTGCATGAATTACCTTAATATCATTCATATATTTTCTCCTATATTTTTATTTTATTACACTATAATGCACTTGCACTATATCTTCTTTTTCTCTTACTATTTTTTCTAGTCTCAATTTGTTTTCAAAGTAGTTTCCTTTAAATAGTGGTATTCCTTTGTTCAATACAAATGGATTATAGTTTAGAATTATATTATCTACTATACCTTTTTCCATAAAAGCATTATTTATAGTTGCTCCTCCAGAAATAAATAATTTTTCATATTTCAATTTTTCGCATACCTTTAAGCAATCCTCTATTGAACTACAATATGTAACATTTAAAAATTCATTTTGTTGCTTATTTGTTTCACTTAAGATAATTATATTTATCTCTTTTAAATCATTTAGATAGTCCTCTCCCCATGACAATATAACTTCCCAAGTTTTTCTTCCCCATATAAGTACATCATATTCTTTTAAAAATTCTAGCATTATCTCCCAACCTCTATAAGATAGAAAATCCTCATTCCCATCTTCTGTAGCAATTAGTCCATTAATCGAGCATGCCATTTCAATTGTTATCTTTCTCATATTCATCTCCTATAAATCTAATAACTTGCATTGTTCCTTATACCATGCTGGAGTACATATCATCATTATTTTGCAATTTCCATTCCAATAGTAGATTTCTTCTTTTTCTATTAGAATTACATCTCCTTGCTCAAAATTGATACTTTCATCTTTTTTATTAAAAGTTCCTTTTCCCTCTAGTATATAACAAATTTCTTTACATTTTTCATTAGTACAATAGCCCTTTTCTGGATACCTTCCATTAATTGTATTTATACAAAAATCAATATCTTTATCATTTAAATTCATTGAATATTCTAACAATATACTTGTATCACTATTTTTTATTGCTTGTGCATCACTATATTTTACTATTTTCAAATTATTTTCTCCTTAAAATATTTCTTTTATAAAATCAACTGTCTTATCAACTGCATCTTTTAATGCTTGATTATCAGTATCAAATGTATGACTTCCATTTTCAATAAGTTCTAATTTTGAATTTTCACATTTATTATGTACTTCTAGCGAAACTTTATATGACACTGTTTCATCTGCTAAGCCATGAACAAATAACTTTGGAAGATTAATTGTTTGAATTTTATCTTTAGGCTTATATATATTAATCTCTTCAAATAAAGAAATACCAAATCTAAATAATTTCCCAGCTTTATTATATGATTTATAAAATCCATCTTTCAAAGCTATTTCTTTATTTCTTTCTGACAAAAAGTTATCTGTTCTTAATACTTCGTAATTATCTAAAGCACCATACCATAAAATTAATGCTTTTACTTCATTAAATTTTGAATAATCGACTAAAGAAACTATACTTGCTCCAAAACTAGCACCTAATACTATTATTTCTTTATATCCTTCACTTTTTAAAAATTCAATTGTAGATTCTATATCTTCTATTTCTTTTGATATAGTCATTTCGTAATCAATACCATTTGATTCTCCATGTCCTCTAAAATCAATTCTTACTGTGCTATAACCTTGTTTCTGAATTTCTTTAGCAAGTATAGTAAAACTACCTCTTTCATCTTTATCTCCTCTAATCCCATGGCAAAGCAATACTACTTTATCTGATGAAATATCTGACATCAAAGCACATAATTTAATGTTATCAGTACTATTAATATAAATCTTTTCTTCCATTTGCTATCTCCATTTTAAATAATCTCTATGTTTAATTTATATCACAAATTAACAATTTTTCATAGTGTTTTGTCAATATTTACAAAACATATTTATCCTTACATTTGCTTAATTGCCACAAAATCTCCAATAGAAATAATGTTAAGAGCGAACGATAGTGAGTTTATTTACTCTTGATATTATTTCTATTGGAGATTAAAATTGGTATGCAAATGT
>CAMXQV010000039.1 GCA_947245515.1 uncultured Clostridium sp.
TTATAGAACTCGGAGATATGGATTTTTGGAATTATAAAGATGACTATTACAAAAGGGGTATGACACAGGTTTATAAGGAGCAAGTTCAAGATTTAATAAGAATTGTACCAGAGTTTAAAGTAGCAAATGCAGTAATTCATTTTGATGAAACATCTCCACATATGCACATTGTAGGAGTTCCAATAAAAGAAGATTATAAAAGAGGTATGAGAAAACAACCTGCCAAGTCAAAAGTCTTTACGAAAGAATCTCTACAACAAATACAAGATGAAATGAGAAATTGTTGTATAAAATCTTATAATAAAGTCTATTGCGAAAATTCACTATTAAAACAAAAGACAAAAGGTAGAAATCGAGACATAGATATTAAAGATATGGGAGATTATCGAGAAATAAAAAGGCAATTAGAGAAAAAAGAAAAAAGACTAAAGGAAGCAAATACTCAAACTAAACAACTTGATAATTCCAGCAAAGATATAAAAGAAATATTGGACAACTTAAAACCTACTTTGATGAATAAAAATAATATGGTTATTTCAAACGAGGATGTCCAAAAAATTAAAAATTATGCAGAAGATGTAAAAGATATAACCCAGACAGTAAGAAGTGTAAATGACTTAAATATGGCGATTAAAGATTTCGAGCATTCTGCTTTTGAAATAGAAAAGGAAAATCGTTCACTTAAATATGAAATAGAACTAAAAGATAATGAAATTGGCAGTTTGAAAAAGGAATTATCTACCAAAGACAAGATTATAGGCAGATTACAAACTGAAAAGGAAAAACTAAAACAAGAATTACAGAAATTCAAAGGTTTTTGGCATAGCATTATGAGCCATTTTCACAAAAGAATTTGCTATGATAAAGATAATAACTATAAAACTGTAAGTGATGACCTATATAAAAATGGCATATTTGACAACAACGATAATGAAATTGCAAATAATATTGCTAGAAGAGTAACTATACCAGATGAAAGCAAGCAAAACAAGAATAAAAAGAAAAATAATGATACCAGATTTTAAAAGGAGGAAAAAAGCTATGAATAATGAATTACCAAAAACAAAAATTGATGAAAGAACAGGCATTGAATATCATTTAGAGGGAGATTACTATATACCAAATCTAGCAATGCCTAAACAAGAAAAAATTGTTTTAAATAAATATGGAAGAATGAGATTAAATTATTTGAAAGAACACAAAAAGGCTGATTATACTACAATGCTAATGGACGGAACATTAAACACACATTTAAAAGACATACAAGAAATAGCAGATAATAAAGTACAACAAATTATTAACGATTTAAAAGCTAAAAGTGATTTGACTGAAGATATGAAAAACACTGATATGCTTTATTGGGTGGGGACAATGAACTCTATTAAGGCACAAGCCGAAGAAATTGTTTTTAGTGAATTGATTTATATTTAAAGATTGTTAAAAGCGAATGAGAATAAAATTTTCATTCGCTTTTAAGTGATTTATAATATATTTTTTAATTCTATCAAGTTTGTAATTTGACAATATGGTTTAATTTCTGTATTATTTATTTTGTTATTAGGATTATACCATATAGCTTTTATATTAGCATTTCCAGAACCTTTTATGTCTTTTTCTAAGCTATCTCCAATCATAATTACTTCATTTGGTTTTAGATTTATTTTATCTAATAACACATTGAATATTTTAGGATTAGGTTTGCTAGAATTTACTTCTTCTGATACAATAATATCTGAAATATATTTTGATATTTTACTATTTGTAATTCGTGGTTTCTGTAATTTAACTAAGCCATTTGTAACTACATATAATTTATAGTCTTTATTATATAAATACTTTATTATATCATATGCATTTTCTATTAAAGCTACTGAATTTGCTAGTCCATCTTGGAAAAATTCATTAGCTTTTTTATAGTCGTCATAGTTTAAATTTATTTGTTTAAAAAATTCTTTAAACCTGTATTCAGGTATATCACTTTTAGGAACAGGATTTAAATTATGAGCAACACTATCCCACAATTTTCTATCTAAAGGTCTAAAAATGTCTTGATATTGTTCTTTATAATTCTTTCCTATTTTATCAAATAAATACAATAATGCGTCTTTTTCACATTGCTTGTGGTTTACTATTGTATCATCAGCATCAAAAAATATTGCTTTTATATTATCTAATTTCATAATTACTTCTCCTATAATTTGCAAGCTATCTTTCTAATTTGTTTCTTCGTTTAGTATTTCTAGTTTATTATTATAAAATTTATAAGTATAAGTATGAATAGATTTACCATCATTTACACCTATTATAGTGTCTTTTTCATCCCATACTTTATATATAAAAGGCTCTTGAAAATGCTGTTTTAAGAAATCGTATGCCTGTACATATAAAGTATTATACATATCTGTTTCATCAATATCTTCTATGCTTTGTAGTTTTTTATGATTTGTTAGTTTCTTAATTATTTTCCACCCTAAATAGTTTTCATCCATTTTATATGGCTCAAATCCCATATCCATATATACTTTTACAGCTAACCAAGTATGCGTTTGTGTATGTAACAATGTTTTTTTATGACCTAATCTTCTCATTTGTTTTAAAGTTTCTGATATTAAAGGCTTTGATAAATGTTTTCCTTGATATTCTTTTTTTACTGATACCCAATGAACATTACCTGTAATGTCATTTTCTGGTTTATCTAAATAAAAAGCTGTTGAAGTAGCAACTTTATCTCCATTTTCATTTTCAATAAAAATACACATTTTCTTTAATTCTTCGTAATGAGTTCCATAATAATGATTAAAAGCTTCCATTCCTTCTTCAAAAGATAAAAATTCTCCTGCTGACATTTCTATTTCAACCCAATCTTTTTCATCGCCCTCATTAAAAAATACAAATGTGTAACCATCTGGTAACTTATAATCGATTATATTATCTAAATCATTATGAATTAAATATAGATCCACATATTTTAATGTTCTATTGATACTATCCATAATCCCTCCTATATTTTATTTCCTTTCAAAACAATACCACACATCTATTTCGTCTTTACTTGGTTTCTCAAATTTATTTAGGACTTTTTTCTTCAACCCTTCATCAACATAAAAATCCGAACCACCTTTGCCAGACTCAACTTTTTTATTTCTTTCATCAATATTTTCTTCCCATAAATCATCTTTAATATCAATGTAATGCCATTCAACATTAATATTTTTACTCTTAAAATATTCTGTTATTTCATTTCTTTGCTTTTTAGTCCAAAATCCCCAATCTAAAATAACATTACATTCAGCCTTTATTAATTCTACAGCTTTTTTCATTAGATAATTATTAGCCCTATTAGCTCTATATTCATATTTGTCTCCCTGTTCGTTGTCAAATAAAGCAAATGTCAACTCATCTGTATTCAAAATAACTGCTTTCTCTTTAATTTTTATTTTATCTGCATAAAATGATTTACCACTTGCTATTTTTCCACATATTAGTATTACTTTTGACATAGAATAAATTCCTCCAACCCTAAAAAATTACTAATCATCTTCATAAATAGTATCATAAACTTGTGCTTTTATCAATAAAAATTTTTTAGCAAAATCACTTGAAAATCTATAAATTTTATGTTAAAGTAAAGATAATGAGTTGATTGATATTTGTATCAATCGTTAAAGGTGTGAAAAAAGTTGTAGATATCTACGTTGTTCGCACCAAGCAGGGCACAAAATTAACCATTTTGTGTCTTTTTCTATTTTTATGTACCACTAAACAAATGCTGATAAATAGCCACTTTTAACAGTTATTCTATTTTGTATCACTTTGTGATTTTTTGTGAATTTTTACATTTTTGTCAACAATTTAGTCAACAAAAAATGCCATTTTTTTAAGACCAAAGTTCAAGGTAAAGGATATATTTAAAAAGCCTTATAAATCTGCTTCTTCAATAAGAAAATCCGTAGAAAAACATAAATAAACAATTCCAGATTTCATTTTATAATTGCCATTTTTAAATTTATCTATTGGCTTTTCAAAGTCTTTTGTTTTTATGATTTCAGCCGTATCTACATTTCTTTTTGAATCGCCTTTATGAATATAACAATGTAAACACCCATCACTACATTTTTAAATTCAACTAAACATAAGCATTTTTTATGCCATCTTTCTTTTTGCTTATCACATAGCTGTAATTTATTATTATTATCTTCAATAGTTTTTTTATTTCTTCATCACTTAATTTTACATAGTTTTGAACATCTGTTACAACTGCCTTTGCTGTTATCTTTTTTGTTCCTTTTTCCATAAAATAAAGTATTTCATCTTTGAATACTCTGCTATGTGGTATTTTTCTTCCTGCTGCACCTCTTATAATCATTGTTTTACTACCATCTAAAATCTTATTTAATTCTTTTGATTTGTCATCACAATATACTAAATGTACCATAATTTTACCTCCTCTTTCTAATTTTTTAATTAATTACTTGCCCTACTTATTGTAATTTGAAGTTATCTATATTACTCTTTTCGTTTCTTTAATAGATAACCGATTTTATATACTCCTGTTAAAATCATTAATATTGTATTTATTATTAAAACCATACATAAATCTTTTACAAAATACCAAATAACCCAAATTGGTATTTTAATAATTGTAGGAATTAAAATTAGAAGCATTGGTATAATAATATGCCTAATAATATCAATTACTAACATAAGTTTTGTCTTATTTTTTTCTTCCAACGATTAATTGTAATAATAGGATATAATCCAATAATAGTAACTATAAAATACATTATATTAATTAGTGTATGAGTTCTTATATAGGGATTACCTGACATTTCTTGTTTTTCTTCTCCTAAAAGTGGCATTACAATATTACTTAATAAATTGTTAGTTACAAGATAATCATTTGTATTAACTAAAACTACTATTCCTATATTACTTTCTGGAATTATAAACATATTAGAAGTATAATTTTCGACAAGACCCGAATGCATCAATATAGGTTTGCTAAATTGCTTAGTATATACCCATCTCATTCCATAATAATTCAAATTGGTTTCTTCTTGTGGTATATAATCATAAAATATTTTATTAACACTATCTTGACTTATTATTTCAGTTCCACCATTCAGATACATTTGTAAATATTTGCCTATATCTGCTGCACTAGAACTAATATATCCTGCCGATACTTGTGACCAAGAATTATCATTTTGTTACTACTCAACCCTAAAAAAGTATGAAAAAGCCTAAAATAATAGGCTTAAGAAGGAAATTTCTTAAGTCCTATTGAATTTACACAACTTTTTTGAAAATATTGATTTTTCAGAAAAAGTTAGGTAAAATAAATTTAGTTATTAAATTTCTAATTTTTTCAAGTTATCAATCGGAAGGAAATCCGATTTACACAACTTTTTCGATAGTCTCGTGTTTTACTTTTTTATGCTCTTGGATGTGCTCTTTTATAAACATCTTTTAAGGTGTCATCTTGAAATTGCATATAAACTTGTGTTGAAGATATATCTGAATGACCTAACATAGTTTGTATTGCCTTTAAATCTGCTCCATTTTGTAATAGATGTGTTGCAAAAGAATGTCTTAAAACATGTGGTGTAATTTCTTTTGTTATATGAGCTTGTTCTTTATAATATTTAATAATCTTCCAAAAACCTTGTCTAGTAAGTCTAGTTCCATTAACATTAACAAATAAAGCTTTTTCGCTTTCTGTTTTTATTAAAATGTCTCTTGCATCTTCTATATATTCTCTAAGTGCATTTAAGGACATTGTTCCAAGTGGTATACTACGTTGTTTTGTTGCATTTTTGCAAATTACATATCCTTCTTCTAAATCTACATCTTCTACATTTAAAGAAATAATTTCAGTTACTCTCATACCAGTTGCATATGCAAATTCTAACATTGCTTTGTCACGAATTCCTTTTAAGTCTATATCTTTTGGCTGTTCTAGTAATAATTCTACTTCCTCTGATGTTAATATACTTGGTACTCTCTTTTCTATTTTAGGTGATTTTATATTTTGAGTTGGATCTATTTTTAATTTTTTGCTTTTAATTGCAAATTGATAAAATAATCTAATTGATGCAATACATCTTGAGATACTAGATGATTTTTTTCCTTCTTCTTGTAATTCTTTGACATAATCATTTAAATCTTCTTCTTTTACTCTGTTATAATTAATTTCGCAGTCTTCTAAATATTTTTTAAATTGCTTTAAGTCTCTTTTGTATGATTGTAAAGTGTTTTCTGATAATTTTCTTTCGTTTTCTAAGAATTTAAAAAAATATTTTAATTGTCTTTCCATTTATATTTCCCCTATCTGTATTTTAAAAAATTATATATATTTACATAAACTATATATGTTATATCAAACTATTTTGAAATTGTAAATACATTTTTTAAATTTTTTAAAAATATTTTATCAAAAATTTCAAACAATTTGTAGAAATAAATATTTCTACAATTGATGCTATAACTAATATAAGTAACATAATTAAAGAAAAAATAGTATGTCTAACAATTTCCAATTTAATGTTTTCTTTCCTATTATCTTTAACTATTGATTTATATAATTTAAAACCACTAACAGCTAAAGCTAGAATTGCTGGAATAAATAAAAGATTTTGTATTAATAAACTAATTATGCTAAACATTATTCCTTTTGAAATCCCCATGGTTATAACACATATTGAAATAGTATATCCCAGGCAAAAACCTCTATATAATACTATTCCAAATACAACTGGTAATCCAATTACTGTAGTACCAAAAAACCAAATAATAATTGCCAATATTATGTTCTGTGTTATGCTATTTTTTAATAAATCCATATTATTAATTTTATCTGTATTTTTCATCTTTTCAGTAAAATTTCCTAAATATTGACTTATATCCTTCCTTTCTGTTTCTTGTATATTATTAACAAACAATACTCCTAAAAATATTCCAATTATAAATAGGAAGGTAACAATTATATACTCTCTTTTATTATTTATAATATGATTTTTTATTATTTTTATAATATTATTTTTATCTTTATCCATAAAAAAACTCCTTATCTTTATACATAATGTGTATTCGATAAAGAGTTTTTTAGAACTTCTTTATTTATTAATACATAAAATTTTCATAACTATCTGAAACTTCTTTGTTATCATATTTCTGTTTAATAGGTATTATATAGCTTGCTGTAGCTTCTAAATTTTCAAAAGCAATATCTTCATCTAAAGAATATACTAATTTTATTTTTGTCTTAGTATCTTTCTTTCCTTTCTGTTTCTTTACAGTTTTAAGATCTATAACATTGTTTTTATTTATCTCTTGTTCATTATTGGTTCTTATAATATTTGCTAATTCTAAATAACTATCTTTTAAATTTTCTATCATTTCACTCATTTGATTTATTTGTTGTGTATAATTTATATTTGATATCTGTTGTTGTAGGATTTTTTTAGTCTCTTCTTGCATTTCTTCTATTTTAGCATTATTACTATTAATAATCTCCCTTACTAATCTTCCATAATCAGCTTGCATATAAGCTTTATTTTGCTCTTTTAAGTTATATACTTCTTCTCTAAAAACTTCTTTAAATTGTTCTTTTGTAAATCTATTTTTATTAATATCCTTAATTATCTCTTTTGAATTTAAAGCTTCTTTTATTTCTTGATGCATATTATTATTTAACTCCATTTTTTCTTTGAATTGAGTTAATATATTATCATAATTTATTCTTACACTTTCTAATTGATTAGATATCTGATTTAATTCATTAGTATTGTTAACATTTCTAATTTCTCTTTTCAATTCTTCACTATTTTTTTCTTGCCATTCACTAATCTTCTTAGAAATTGCTTCTTCTAAATTATCTTTGTAAGTAGTGTTATTTAGTCTATCTTTCATACTATTATTTTTTAATTGCACTTTAATATCTGAGACATCGTTTATCATTTTCTCTAAATAATTATCTTGTCTTTTAATCAATTCGCTAAAATCTTGTTTTCTAGAGTTTTCATCTTCTTTTTCTTCTAGATTAGAATATGATATATCATTTTCATCAAAAAATATATTGTAATCTTTAGCTTTTAATTGTGGCAAAGATAAATTTATTACTTCGTTTACAGTTATAAATTTTTCTTTTTTCATTCCGCTTTTATTTTTTGAACTCTTATGTCCATAATAGTAACTCTTATTATAGGTTCTTCCACTAATTTTGACTTTATTTATAATTGCTCCAATTATCTTACCACCAACATTTTCTATTGACTTTTTTGTTTCTTTTAAATCCTTAATTTTTGTTTTCTCAGCATTAGCAACTAATATTGTAGAATCTACCATGGTTGTTAATATAATACTATCTGATACTAATTTACATGGTGGAGCATCAATTATTATTATATCATAAATATTCTTTAATAAGGCTAATAACTGCTTCATACTACTTGCACCTAATAATTCAGATGGATTTGGAGGAATTGTACCATTTGTTAATATATGTAAATTTGAAATTGCTGTTTCTTTTATATATTTTCTTCCTAATTCAATATCTTTTTTCACATCACCAGTTATATGATATAAAAAGTTTGAAAGACCTTCTTCATTATCTACATTAAAAATTTTGTTAGCTCTTCCTTTTCTCATATCTGCATCTACTAATAAGACCTTTTTATTGGTTTCTGCAAAAGATACTGCTATATTAGCAGATATCCAACTTTTTCCTTCTTTTGGTGTACAACTTGTAATTAATATTGTTTTTGCGTTTTGAGTTGAATTCATATATAATATATTTGTTCTTATTGTGTTTATACATTCTGTAATATAAGATTTAGCATTATTTCTTTCTATTAATTCTTGTTTCTTATTTTGATTAATTGGAATATTTCCTAAAGCTTTTATTTTAATATATTTTTCTATATCATCTTCTTTTTTAATTGTATTATCTAATATATAAATAGTTAATATATATCCAAAAGATATCATAATTCCTAAAGCTAAAAAGATTGCTGTATCTTTAATATGATTTATATTATAAGGATTATTTGGTAGTTGAGCTTCGTCTACTATACCTATGTTATTTAAATTATATATATCTTTTATTTCTTTTAAAAATACCTTAGATAATTCTTTCGTAATATTTCTTGCTAATCTTGGATCTTTATCAGATACTGATATTTTAATAATATGTGTATCCTTAACTATATTTATTTCCATTTTATCTAGTAATTGTTCTTCTGTCATATTTAATTCTAAATTTTTGATTACTTTTTTTAATACTTTGGTATTTTTTGCTATATTACTATAGGTTGATATTAAACCAGAATTCATTGTCAAATCTGAATTGGTTATTGTTTCACTTTCATTTACCTTGTTTGGAATTAATAATAAGGTTTCTGTAGATTTATACTCTGGAACTATATATTTATAAGAATATATATATCCAACAGTAGTAAAAATTATTAATAAAAATACTATTATAATTTTTTTTCTTTTTAAAATATCTGATATTCTTTTTATTTCGATATTTTCGTTTCTCTCCATATTTTTTATCACCTCTAATTATTATACATTATTTTGGCGATTATTTCAACTTTTTATGTGAATTCTTCCATTTTACTGGATTTTTCCGTAGTTTCCTCCGCCACCTGAATGGACTATTACTTTTCCTTCTCTTGCGTTTATTATGTTTTCAGCAACTTTTTCACCTACTATTGCTTCTATATCATCTTTTGTTAAAAAGTGTAAAATGTTCATTTCTGTTTCAAAAGTTTTTAATAATTTTTCTATTGTTTTTTCTCCAACTCCAGGAATAAAGTTAAGTGGTACTTGATAAATATATGGTGGTCTGATTGTAGGACTTATTGTCTTTTCTTTGTCTTTAATTTTCTCTATTCTATCAAAAACCCCAAAAGTAACTTTTTTTGTTCCACATATTGGGCAAATTTCTACTGGTTCATCTATTTCTATTGGTTTATTGCAATTGTCACAATAGGTTCTATGATATTTTCCAAGTTTCGGATCTAATCCATAATTTGCTATAATCTTTCTTCCATCTTCATTTTTCAAAGCTTTTACTATTTCTTTAAAAGATATATCTTCTACTAAAATTTTATTATATTCTCTTGCAATTTTTGGTAAGGAATGTGCATCAGAATTTGTTACAAAGGTTTTGTTTTCTAATTCAGAAATTGTATCTGCTAAATAGGTATCTGAACTTAATCCTAATTCTATTGCAAATATTTTATTGAATTTCTCTTTAAATATATTTTCTATTCTATCTGTGCAATTTCCATAGTAACTTTTAAAGGGTGTAAATACATGTGCTGGTATTAATATTCCATTATATTTTTCAACTATATCAATTAATTCATATCCAGATAAATCTGTTCTTTGTGTACTTAAAGTTATATTTTTTAAGTGATGACTTAATTCCTTTGAAAATTGTTTTATATCTTTTAGATATGGAAAGAAACAAATATTGTGTGCACTTCCACATTTTCCATCTCTAGATATTTCTGATGTCTCCACTTCACTTCCTAAAAGTATACATACTTTTTCTTTGTATATAATTCCTCCATCTTTTAACTCATATGCATCTCCCGTTTTAAGAAATTTTTCAATATCTTCTATTACATATGGTGATGCACAATCTATTATTCCTACCACATTAATTCCTTTTCTATCAGCACATTCTTTTGCTATGTTAGCAAAATTTAAGGATTTTGCGGCTGTAATTTTTATTGGTTTTCCATTTTCACTTCTTCCTATGTGTACATGTAAATCTGCAAATATTTCGTACATTTCTTCCCCTTTATTATATTTTTTTACATTATTATATTATATAAAAATTGGGACGGTATTTGCGTCCCATTAACATAATGATTCTTTTATATCCTCTTTTTTCTCAATATTACTATTGTTTATATGACTCATTATTTTTTTTGTAGTTTCTTCACTGAATAATGGTCTATTTGGATTTTCTTCATTTTCAAACATTTTCTTTACTACTTTTTCTTCATGTTTATTTATTAATTTATCTACTGTTGGCTCAAATTCATATACTACATCTTT
Source organism: uncultured Clostridium sp. (assembly GCA_947245515.1). Lineage (GTDB taxonomy): Bacteria > Bacillota > Clostridia > TANB77 > CAG-508 > CAG-269. The sequence continues at coordinate 11,077 of CAMXQV010000039.1, forward strand.
TATGTATTTAGTTATTTCTTCATCTTCATTAAACATTTTTACTAATCTTCTCAAAGCTGTCATTTCTACTACACTACCACTAATTCTTATTTGTTCAAGAAAATTAATAAATTCTATAAAAGTATTCATGTATCTGTTGTATTCGTCTTTGAAATTTCTATGTTCTAGTAAAACTAAGGCCTCATCTGGTTTAAAGCCTATTCTTTCTGGTCTATCTAAAAGCATTGCTCCAAATTGGTCAATTAACTCTAAAATATCACTTTCTTTTTCTCTTGGTATACTTTTACTATATCTATTTACTTCTTCACAAATTTTACAAAACTTTTTATTGAAACCTAAGGTTCTTAAGTATTCTGCTCCATCTTTTGCATATGAATGTATTCTTTTGATATCTTGAGCATTATCTATTTTCTTACAATTACATAATAAAGTTGCTGTTAATATTAAATTATTATCTACCTCAATTTTGGAATAATTTAAAAATAGTCTTGTTATTTCTAATTTAAATACTACTGATTTATCAAAATAAATTTTAGTTTTTTTTGATAAATAGTATGCTATTTCTATTTTTGATGCTATTTCTTCCTCATTTAAAATATAGTCTGCAAAGGTTTCCATATGTTTCCTCCTTTTTGTGACATATAATTCCTATATATATTTTCCCACTCTTTTATTATACTTTATATAACAAAAGATTTCAATATTTTTAATTTATGTAATACAATTGTAATATTAGATTTGTTATAAAGCCCTTCAAACTCAGATTTAATATCTATTATAGAGTTTTTATAGCCTTTCTTGCTAATTCATCACAACGATTATTGTATTCATTATCACTATGTCCCTTAACTTTTATAAAATTCACTTTATGTATTTTTGTTAACTCATAAAGTTCTTGCCATATTTCTTTATTCTTTACTGATTCTTTTCCTGCTGTTTTCCAATTATTTTTTACCCAATTATAAATCCAGCCTTGTTTAAAGCTATTTACAACATATGCACTATCACTATATAAATCTACTTCACATGGATATTTTAACAACTTTAGTCCTTCTATTACTGCTGTTAATTCCATTATATTATTTGTTGTGTTATTGTTTCCCCCTGATATTTCTTTTTTATTATTTTTATACATCAAAATTGATCCCCAACCTCCTGGTCCTGGATTTCCTGAACATGCTCCATCTGTATATATTACTACTTTTTCCATGTAATTTCCTTTTTAAGTTTTCGTTTTTTAAACTATAGAAAATTAGTTTTTATTAATTACCTATTTATTTCTTAAAAATAATATACTCTATATAAAAACTAAACTTAAATTACCTTTCTATTTTCTTTTAGCTATTTTTATGATAATATTATAACAATAATTTATTTAGTATACAATAAAAATTTTACAATATATTCTTTTAGATTACTTTTATTTTCCATCTTAAATACAAAGAATAGTAATTTATTTATATTGAAAGGAGACAAAATTGAACAAAGTATTAGGAATCGTTGCAGAATATAACCCTTTTCATAATGGTCATTTATATCACCTTAGGGAATCAAAAAAAATTACTGGTTCAACTTATACAGTTACAATTATAAGTGGTAACTATACTCAACGTGGAAGTACTGCACTTATAGACAAATGGTCTAGAGCAGAAATCGCATTAAAAAATGGTATTGATTTAGTACTAGAACTACCTGTTGTATATGCTACTTCTAGTGCTGAAAATTTTGCAGATGGTGCAATAAAAATTTTAAATTCCATGAAACTAGTTAACTACCTTTCTTTTGGAGCTGAAACAGCTGATGTCAAAAGTTTACAAACTATTGCTGAAATTTTATATAAGGAACCTAAAGAATATAAAAATTATTTAGCAAAGGAATTACAGGCAGGTCAAGCTTATCCTAAAGCTAGAGAAAAAGCACTATTTCTATATTTAAATAAGGATAAAAAATATCTCAATATAATTTCTTTACCAAACAATATATTGGGAATTGAATATTTAAAGGCTTTAAAGAAATATAATAGCAATATTGAACCAATTGCAATTCCAAGATTACAAACAAACCATAAAGATTTAAATTATTCTAAGAATATGGCAAGTAGTACAGCAATAAGAAATATTATTAAAAATCATAAATTTGATATAGCTCAAAAGTTAATGCCCAAAGGTAGTTATTTAAATATACTTAAGAACCTTGAACTTGGACATGTTGTTTCAGATTTATGTGTTTTTGAGCATGAAATTATTTATAAATTAAGAAGTATGTCAACCTATGAGATTTCTTTATTACCTGATGTTACAGAAGGTCTAGAGTTTTTAATAAAAAAAGCTGCTAATTCTTGTAATAATATTAAAGAATTAATAAATATAGTAAAATCTAAAAGATATACTTCTACTCGTATTTACAGAATTCTATTATATGCCCTACTTGATATTTATAAAAAGGATATAAATTTATCTAAACAACTTCAACCTTATATTAGAGTTCTTGGCTTTAATGAACATGGAAAAGACTTGATTTCTCAAATTTCTAAAGCAAATCCCGAACTGAATATTATTACTTCTGTTAAGAAATTTGTTAATACTAATAATAATAATAATTTGAAAACTATGCTAGATAAGGATATTTTCGCTACAGATATTTATACTATTGGTTATACTTGTAATTCTTTTAGTAATTTAGATTTTACTCATAAGATTATATCCATATAAATTTCGTAATATACCTTAGCAATCTTTCAATTACTTTTTAACACCAATATTTTCAATATTTAAATTTTAATTTTTTTACCTTTTTATATTATTCTTTCATTATTTTATAAAGGGCTTGGGACTTAGTCCCAAATCTCGAATTTTGATTAGGGAGGAAAAATTCAGTGCTTGTTAGGAAGTGTATGGGGGTACAAAAATTGTATTTACTTTGAATTTTTCCTCTAATTTTTTTATTTTTGATTACCAATTATTGCTCCAATTTTATAATTTTCTTTCTCTGTTTTTGAAAAAGTTTTATTATCTTTCACAGCAACTAATCGAATCAATTTTTTTTCTTTGTTCAATTTTATTTCCATTTCTTCTTTGTTTTTATTAACATTTTTTGAAAATAATTCATAAAATTCTATTTCAAATTCTTTGTTAAAAGTTATAATATAATCATCTAGTTGTTCTTGATTTATATTAACACTCGTCCTTATTTCTTTTTCTTCTTCGTTCACTTCAATAGGTACATAAACATCTGCTATTCCTAATGCAAAAAATTTGGTTAATTGTTCAATATAACTACTTCTAAAATTTATTTTATCAATATAAAATTCTCCGTTTTTTGTTTTTTAATAATGTCATTGATTCAATAAATTTTGAAATAAATTCTTGCTTTTCTTCTTTTGATTTTTTGTTCCATTCTTGTTTTAAAGTTTCATTTAATTTGTTATCTTTTATTAGTTTTTCTCTTTCAATATCTCTATCAGCCATTAGTTGTTGTGGTGTAAAAGAAAGACTATTTGTATTGAGTTTTTCATATTTTTTTGTTTCTAAAATGTTTATTTTTTCTTCAATAATTTTGTAATCTTCAGAAAAATCTTCCATTTCAACTATACCACTTACATAAGCCTTTTTTATTCTGTCTTTTTGTTTTTGTAATGTCTCAATTTCTTGGTCTAGTTGTTCTGTTTTTGTTTCTTTTTTATCAGCTAGTATTGGTAAAAAATATTTCTTTACTGCCATATCATACTCTACTAGTTCAAGAATAAATCTTTGTAAACATTCTTCGATTTTATCTTCTCTGTAATAGGTCTTGCAATGTTCACAAGTATAGTACATATATTTCTTTTTTGTTCCTCCAGAGCCTTTGCATTTCATTATTCTGTTACATTTAGGACATTTTAGTTTTTGAAAAAATATATAAACTCTATCTCTTGTATAACTTCTTTGATTTTTCTCTTTTTGGTATTGTGCTTCATTCCACATGTGTTGTTTCTCTCTGGTTGCAGTATTATTTGAATGTTGTTTGCCGCTTATGGCAGTAAAATTATCTTTGCAATTTATTTCTGTTCCATTTTTACAAATAAATCTTATTGTATATGGATTTATTGTGCCATCTTCTAATTTTTCTCCTATTACTACTTTATCAATTAAACATTCAAATACATCTTTATCGAATTTTGGCATTATATCTATATTTTTAAATAAACTTTTAAACTTGTTTAATCTTTGTTTAATACTTTCTGTTCTGTTTGTTTCTTTTAGTAGGCTTTCTATTTTCTGTTCTATCTTCAATAATTCTACATTTAAGTTATCAAATTTTTCTGTATATTGTTCTTTGTTTATTCTACCTTCTAAATTTAATTCTAATAGATTAGCGGGTTTGATCCAGTTCACCGAGTGAATTTCTGCATCATATTTGCTTAAAATTTTTGTTTCTTTATTAACTCTTGAAGGCTTGACCTTCAATATGTATAGGCGATGTGTGAACACTTGCTTTCCTGCCCTCATTTCTAATGAGGTATTTTGAGTTTTAATAGCATTTATGTCTACTTAATTCAATATGCTTATCCTTAAATCCTCTTAGTTGAAAAATAATGTGCTTTTAAAATCAAGTCAAGGTTGTGCGACAGCACATTCATTTTAACCTTGACTTGATTTTATAAAGCACATTAGAATTTATATATAGGATTTATCATATACATAATATAAATATTCCTATTATAATTTTATTAATCAAATAATTACTTTATCCTATTACTTTTTATTCTTCTCCCAAATATTTCTTATTAATTTTAAAGAAACTGTTGATAAAGTAAAACCTATTACTGGCACTAATGAACTTAACCATATATTACTAATTTCATTAATTAAGTGTGAATATATAACTACAACTATATAAGTTAATACACATATACATATTCTTCTAGTCCAGCTTGTTTCCCACGATTTATCCAATTCTACTTTTTTATTTCTTTCTTTTATTTTAGCTATTTCAATTTCCAATTCCTTATTATCCATTAATTAATTTCCCCCAATTATCTTATCTTTTTCTTCTACTTTTAACATATTTTTATGTTTTACTATTTTGCTAGACAAATCAATTATCATTTCCTTTTCTTCATCTGTAACTCCATTGTCTGTTAATACACTTTCTCTTTCTTCTTGTCCTAAGTAATACCATTTTCTAATTATCCCACTTAAAAAATTTCTCCTTTTAATCTGTGATTGTTCTTCTCCCATCAATATTCCATTTTGAAATTTACTATATAAGTCTAAGAAAATCGTTTCTATTTCATCTAGTTGCACCTCATAAATTTGTAATAATTCTGGCACTTCTTTGGCTGAAAAAACATTTTCTGTAATTGCTTCTGCAATTTCAAATAATAAAAGCTTTCTTTCTAAATCTTGAATTTCAGTCTGACTTTTAGTAATACATTCTTCTTCTGCTTCATCTATATAAAATATCTTTTTAAATTCTTCATACTCATCTGACATATTTACATCAGTTAATACTCCATATACTTCTTGCATCCAGTCTGCATCTAATTTTTTATCCTTTGCATTTCTTCTTATTACATATTTTTCTATAGCTTCCTCCATTGATATTTGTTCTTTTCTCATATAATCTACAACTCTTTGTATATCTATACTGCTACTTGTCATTAAATGTCTTAATAGTATACCATATTTTTCGAATATCCAATTTCTAGGCATACTAGAACCATTCTCTCTATATTCTTGAACCGCTTCTTCTAATGTTTTTCCATAAGTGTTAATAGATCTATAAATAAAAGCATAATTTAAACCATTTCCTACACAATATTCCAATAATGTTTGTCCATTTGATAATCTATTATATTCTTGTTTTAATTTCATCCTTTTGCTACTGTTTTGATTTTGAACCTTGATTTCTTCAATAGACATACCACCATTTAAAAAATTTATTAGTTCTGAATACTTTATTCCTAAAACAATAGATAAATCATATAAATTTACATTTCCATCTTTTATTTTTACTTTTCTACTTTTTTGTCTTTGAATTTTTGCCATAAATACTGCTTTATCTATATTACCATATTTTTGAAGGTATCTTGTTAAGGTTGTTTCTGCCACGTCTCCATCTCTAGCAATTGCTTTTAAGGATTTATGTTCTCCTTTGTACCTTATTTTAGAATCTTCAGTTTCTTGTTTATTTTTATTATACAATTTTATTGCTTGTTCAATATCTCCAGTTTTTTCGTAATATTTCTTCAATGTTCCTTTACTAATTCCTAACTCTCTTGCAATAGATGTTATTGTCCTTTTTTCTCCTTTATATGTAACTTTTGCATTTTCTGCATTTTTCTTATTTTCTAAGCAATCTTTTACCGCTTCATATATGTTTCCTGTATTATTGTAATATCTTTCTAATGTATCCCTTTTTAATCCTTCTTTTTTCGCAATTGCATCTAAAGTTAATTGTTCACCATTATATTCAATCTTCGACTCATCACATTTTTTTATAGCTTCGTATATATCTCCTGTTTGTTCATAATATTTCTTTAAAGTTTTTGCGTCTTTTATTCCTACTTTTTTTGCTATAGTTTGTATTGCTAATTTTTCACCATTATAATCAATTAATGATGCTTGTTTATCTTCTATTACCTTCTTACATATCTTTTCAGCTTCATATATACTACCTGTACTCATATAATGTTTGTTTAATGTATCTCGTGAAATTCCTATCTTCTTCGATATTGCAAGCATTGATAATTGTTCTCCATAAAATTCTATTTTTTCTCCTAACATTATTCTCACTTCCAAACTTTATACTCTTATATCTACTTCTATTTTATCATATTAAAAAAATATAATAAAGTATTAGTCATTTTTTGTCAGGGAAATTTCATGAAATATTACAATTTTGTAATATTTCTAATAACTTCCAACA
>CAMXQV010000040.1 GCA_947245515.1 uncultured Clostridium sp.
ATGACTGGAAAGATGGATACGATAATGTAGTTGTATGTTGTACTATTGAAAATCAGAAAAATGCAGATTATAAATTATCAATTTTCAGAGATTTACCAATAAAACATAAATGTATTACAGCACAGCCATTATTAGAGAAAATAGACATTGAAAAATATCTTGAGAATATCGAATTAGTAGTTGTTGGTGGAGAATCAGATATAAATGCTAGACCATTTGATTATGAATGGGTATTAGATATTAGAGAACAATGTATAAGAAAAAATGTAGATTTTGAATTTAGACAATGTGGCACTTATACAATAAAAGATGGAAAACAATATAAAATACAAACAAAAGACTTGTGTAAACAAGCAAAATTAGCAAATATTGATTATAAAAGTAATCGCTAAATTACAATTCATAGATATGATGGGAGATGTAAATATGGGAATATTTAATAAGAAAAAAGATGATTTTATAAAAGTAAAAGTTGAAAAACTCATTGATTGGAACGAACCTAATGGAGAGGGGTGTATGGTATCTGATAAAATAACTAAAGAAGGTTTTAAAGTTGGATACATGTATAGGGAACAGCCATCAAATGATAGACCAGATAGTGGTTGGAGATTTATGGCTGGTAATGAAGATGATGAATATATGAATAATCCTAATAATCATCATATATTTGCTATCAATACAATTTGTAATTATGACAGAGATATTATTCCTTATCTAAAATCTAAAATAGGAAGCACATATATAAGAGTAGATAGCAATAAGTTTGAAATTGATGATGGATCTAAACCCATTTTTGTAGATAGACAAAACAGATAAATTTCAATTTTTGAGGAGAATAAAAGTATGGATATATCAATTAGAAAGTGGAAAATGGAAGATGCAGAACAATTAAAAAATGCAATAAACAATGAAAAAATTTTAGATAATTTGCGAGATGGAATACCATATCCATATACAATAGAAAATGCACAAGAATTTATCACACAAACTTTAAATGCTCCTAAAGATAGTCAATATTCTTGGGCGATATTAGTAGATAATAAAGTGATTGGAAGTGTTGGTGTATTCAGAAAAGATAATATTCATTATCAAACAGCAGAAATCGGATATTATATAGCAGAAGAATATTGGGGAAATGGTATTATGACAAAAGTTATAACAGAAGTATGCAATTATATATTTAATGAAACTGATATAATTAGAATATTTGCAGAGCCATTTGCTTATAATGTAGCTTCCTGTAAAGTTTTAGAAAAAGCAGGTTTTGAATTAGAAGGAACATTAAGAAATAATGCAATTAAAAATAATAAAATACTAGATATGAAAATGTACTCTATTATAAAATAATGAAAGAGAGAATTTATGGAAAATATTATAATTAGAAACATTGAGGAAAAAGATATTCCAAGTGTTGTAGATATTCAGATAGAAGGGTGGAAATCAGCATATAGAGGCATAGTTGATGACAATATTTTAAATTCAATGAATAGAAATGAAAGAATTGAAAAAAGAAGAAATGACTATAAAGAAAATGGTTTTATAGTTGCAGAATTAAATAATCAAGTAGTTGGATTTTGCAGATATATTGATAGTAATAAATTTACACAAGATATATCAAATATAGATTGCGAATTATTGGCACTATATGTTAAGCCAAATCTAAAATACAATGGTATAGGAACAAAACTATTTCAATTTGTTATAAATGAGTTTAAAAGCAAAAATAAAACAAAAATGATATTATGGTGTTTAAAAGATAATGAACCATCTAAAAAGTTTTATACAAAAATGGGTGGAGAAATTATTAAGGAAAGAACAATGGGAATAGGAGAAAAACAATATTTAGAAATTGGATTTGAATATAATATCTAACTGCAAAATTACAATAAATAGTGCAGGTAATTATACAATGTAATTACTTGTTTTTTTATAAAAAATTATAAAATTTGGAACTTTATTATCATTATTTACGACTTTATATATAGAGGAGAGAAAAAAATGATCGATCAAGAAACCTTAAAACAATTTGATTTGTTATACGAAAATACATATTTTGATGTTTCTAAATATATTATTTGCAAATGTTCCAAACCCAATGATGTAGAAGACATTTTGCAAAACATTTATATAGCAGTATTTAAAGCAATAAGACAACTAACACAGATACTACAATAGTACCAAAATGGAACGAAATGTCTATTAGTCAGCAATTTTATGAGTTTGAATATAATAACAATAAATATTCAAGCAGAATAACAAAAATTTCAAAAGACAAGATACTAAAAAATATTGGAAACGCAACTTTAACAGGATATGACACATATACTGAAACTATTTATAGTAAAAAAGGAGAATTATATTCGATAAAAAGTATAGATGAAAAGTGTGCTATTGCTGTTAAATTTGAAGGAGATACAGATTATTATGTATATGTAAATTCATATTATAGACCAAAGACACTAGTCGAATTTATGAAAGTTTTAAATCTAAAAGAAAATACTTCGTTTGGAACGATATATTATAACTACTGGGATAAAGAGATACAAGAAAATATAAATGTAGAGTTCTATGATGTATACAATGATATTATCTGGGAAAAGTTATTTAGTAATCTAAATTTAGAAAATATATATAGTGATAATGATACAGGAAAATATACATCAGAAAGATTTAGTCAAAGTATAAGCATAAGTGTAGATATTCCATTATTAGGATATAAAAATATAAGTGTATCATTAACAGACAAAGGATATATGATAACAAATATTCTTGATACAGGTAAAGGATTTTATATTGGTGAAGATAAAGTAAAAGAATTTTTAGGGTATATTAAAGAAAATTATGATGGATATAAAATTGTTTATGTTGATAAAAATGGTAAAGAAATAACAGATAAAAATATGGAAATAGAAAACAATATGGTAGAAGAAAAAATAATGATGACAGAAAATACAGTAAATGGATATGTTACTAAAGAAGTAGAAACAGATAAAATAACAAGTAATGAGAATAAAACAGAACCATATATACCTAATAATTAGTTTTAAAATAAAGTAAGTAATTAAAGTTTTGAAAATTACTTACTTTTATGTTATAATCATCTCGAAAACTTACAATAAGTATTTCAAGTTAATTATTTGAAATTATTTGTCTATTATATATAATTGCAAACTATACTGGAGATAAAATATGAAATTTAAGAAAAATAAAATAATATTAAGTATAATATTTATATTGGTAATTGTATTTGGTTGCTTGTGGATAGTTCATAATACTGGACTAAAAGCATTTGAAAAATATGTATTAAGTATCCAGTTACCAGAAAATGTTGAAAGAATATCAATGAAAAGTGGAATAGGTGATTCTGGTGGAAATGGAGATTATTCTACATATCGTATTGTTTTTGTTATAAAAACTGAAATAACAATAGATGAATTAAAGAAAGAGCTTGATAATAAAAAAATGACACCTTCAACTCATATAACCAATAGTGGGTTACCTTTTGTTTATATTACTAAATATGAAAGTAATGTTTTTGAATCAGATAGAAATTTTAGATTAATATTTGATGATTTGAAAAACGTAGAAGATTTTAGTAATTATTATTTTATAGAATTTATAAAATAAATGACAATAAATAAAGAAATTATTTTGGAGTTAAAAATATGAATAAATCTATATTGAAAAGAATTACAATAATATTTATACCTATATTTTGCATTGTAGTTTTAATCTCTATATATTTTACTATAAATCAAGATAGGAAACAAAATATAAAAATTGAAAACAATAAAGAAACAATTTATAGTTTGTTTGAAAACTTTCCAGATAGTAAAAATATATACTATACTTTTCATAATTTATATAGTAAATGGAGTATAGGGCCAACAATATACCAAATTGATATTTTAGCAGAACTAACAGAAGAAGGCTATAATAACTTTATAAATAAAGTCTACAAATCAAAAGAAGAAAATTTGAAAATGAAATTTAATCCTAACAATATAATGTATAATTGGAAAAGAATAGAAAATATAGAAATTTTGAAATCTAATGATACAGAAGATGCATCAGTTACAGAAATTTATGTTGATGAGAATAATAAAGCAATTTATGTAATGGCAATGGGAGGAAACTAAAGTTATTAGTTTGAAAGGATAAGCAAATATGAGGAAGAAAAATATGAAAAATAAAATAATTATTATTGCTAGTGTTGTTATTCTAATAGGAATTATAGGAACAATATACTTGAAACAAGGAAAAAATGATCAGAATATAGAAAAAAATGATAATAAAGTTACAAATCTAAAAGGAAATTACGATATAATAGAAGCAATGAAACATATTGAAGCAACAAATACAGCAGAAGAAATAAATAATATTTTAGGTTTTGAAGGCAAAAAAAGCATAGTCAGTGATGATGATTTCAAATGGGAATTTGATGATAGAAATTATATAACCTTAAAAAATGCAGCAGATTTGCCAGTAATAGAAGCTAAAATTTATAAAAGAACTATAAAAAATAAAAATATACAGTTTCCAACAAATGAAGAATTAAAAGAGATAATAAAAAATGGAATAACATATAATGAACTAGTTACAAAACTTGGAGGAATAGAGGGAACTTTAAATGGTAAATCAGAATTTGCAATTGATTATATATGGGTTGATGGAAATTATCAATCATTAAATGCTACATTTAATAAAGAAACTCTTAAATGTTCAGTTGCAACCTATACATATAGGGAAGATGATTAAAAAATAGCTATAGAAAATTATTTAAGAAAATATGTTGAAAAATGTAAATAAAAGTAATATTATTTATAGGAAATGGGGGTTAAAAAAGTTATGAAAAATAAAGTGGCAATTATGTGGAGTATCACTGCAATTTGTTTGATTTTAACGATTGTATTTTGGTTTTTAATGAATAAAGCTGAAGTAAAATATGAAGAAGTTACAGCAACTGTTACTAGCACTTCTACTAAAGAAGTTGTAAATAAAAAGACAAAAAATAGAACACCATTTTATGAAGTTAAAGTAGAATATAATGGAAAAGAATATGATCTGCAAAATGTTCATAGTCTTTCAGGATATTACGAAGGAAAAAGTGTAAAAGCATTACTAGCTAATGATAAATTATATGCAAATGTTGAAGGGATAAAATCTACATCTCCAGTTGCTATTATATACTTTGTATTCTTGTTTGGAACTTTTGGAATGTTAATGCTATCTGCTACATATATGTCTAAAGTAAAAAAACAAACAGAATAAATATATTATTAAAAATTTTAGGAGGTAAAAAATTATGAAAAACAAAACAGTTGTTATAGTTATTGCTGTTATTTTTATAGTAATATTAGCAATATTAGGATTTATAGCATTAGGAGAGAAAGACAGCTCAAATGTTGGAGATACTAATAATAAACAGCAAGAAGTAAAAGGAAACTATGAGGATGTAGTAGAAGCTATGAAACATATTGAACCAACAAATACTGTAGAAGAAATTAATGCTATTATAGGATTTGAATCTACTACAGATGCTATGATTGGAAGTGATCCAATATGGAAATTTGACTCTAAAAATTGGATAAGTTTTAAAACATCTGGAAATGATAATATTACAATTCAAGCAACAATTGATAAAGAAAGTATAAAAAGTGACAACATAAAGCTACCATCTTCAAGTGATTTACAAAAAGACTTAAATAATGGTTCATTTACTTATGAAGAACTTGTACAAAAAATTGGTGGAGAGGGAATATTAACAAGTATATCAAAAGGTTCTAAAAGCTATACATGGGTAGACAAAACAGGACAAAAATTAGGAGAAACTTTTAACAACGAAAGTGGTAAATGCACAGTTGCAAGCTATAGATAATAAAAATCATAAAAAAGGCAGATATTTATCTGTCTTTTATACTATAATTATCTCGGAAAATTACATTTATATAAATGTTAAAAATATTTGCATAACTTCCAAAAAAATTTGGTAGACTGAATAACAATTAAAAAGTAAAATATTTTGTGAAAGGAGGATTATATGAATATAGGTCAAAATATTATGAATTTAAGAAAAGGTGCAAAACTTTCACAAGAACAATTAGCTGAAAAAATAGGAGTTACTAGACAAACGATAAGTAATTGGGAGTTAGATGAATCTAGTCCAGATTTAAAACAAGGTAAAGAATTATCTAAAATATTTAATGTAAGTTTAGATGATTTAACTGGTGATTCAACATTTGAATATTTAGGTGAAGCAGATAATAATAGAAAAATAACTATAATATCATCAATAGAAAATGTAATAGCAACTTGTGATAGAATTCAATCATCAAGTAAATATAGAGGTGGAAAAGATTCTCCACAATATGCTCTATTTGGAATTGGTGAAAGTAATGGTACTGTTTTTGGAGTTAATAATACTTTTTTAGGTTGGTATGAAGATAAAGAGCAAATATCAAAAGAGATTATGGGAATAAAAGAAGCCTTTATGTCAGGAATTTCATCATACGAATTAAAGTATAATGTTGAAGTAGAAAAGAAATTAATGGGAATGAAACTTATTATTAAAAAGTAACACAAATTAAATAAGGCAAGTAATTAAATTAAAAATTACTTGCCCTTTATATATATAATTGAAACACAAGACAGTAGTTTATAGGGATAAATCTTAAATGCTAATAAGCGTTGCTTGTAGCAACGGACTATTTTTCATATAATAGTTCGTAAAGAAAGGAGTTAATAAAAATGCTAAAAGAAAACATTAAACAATTAAGAAAATCAAAAGGACTTTCACAAGAAGAACTTGCTATCAAATTAAATGTAGTAAGACAAACAATTTCTAAATGGGAGAAAGGATTGTCAGTTCCAGATTCAGAAATGTTAGTTGCAATATCAGAGGTTTTTGAAACACCAGTAAGCACTTTGCTTGGAGAAAATATTTCAGAATCAAAAGTAGATGATTTGAAAGCAATTTCTGAAAAATTAGAAATAATAAACTTACAACTATTACAAAGGAATAATGCTAAAAGAAAAATGATTCATTGGTTATTTATTTCATTATGTGCTATTACAATTATAACTTTCATAGCTTTATATTTTTTAAATAGTCCTTATTTGAATTGGGATTATAATAATCCAGAATATGCTGTTTTAGGTGTTGCTTTTCAATCATTTGAATGGTTATTTGTTAGGATAGCACCAATTATTTTTATTATATCAATTGTTGGTATTATATTGACTCGAAAGAAAGATTGAAATTATTTTTAGCAAAAATGACGAATTTATGGTTAAAAATCTTGAATGTTAATAAGAATTGCTTGTAGCAACGGACTATTCTTTGTATAATAATTTCTGGAGAAAGGAGAAAGTAAAATATGAAAAAATCTTTATTTAGAATTTCTGATGTATTAGAACTATGTACTGCATATATGTTTTGCTTTTTTCTAAATTTGCTTTTAAATTATGTAAAGACTATGGATTTGGATTCTTATATTTTAAAAGCATTTTTGAAAAATTTTACTGATTATCAAGAGATAATCGTTCTGATATTTACAGTTGTTGTGATAGTTTTTCATTATCAAATGTTGCACAGAAAAAAAACAGAAATATTTTGTAAAATGCTTGTAGGAGATACTATATTTAATATCACAATTCGATATGCACTGAATTGTATAATGATATTAATATTTGTTTGCTTTTTATCAACTTTAGCAAATGTTTATTTAAAATTCAATTTAACTAGCAATTTTTACTTAGCACTTATTTTTATCATATACATACTAATTAGTGCAAGGGAGGTGCGAAAATATGAAAATTTTTAAGTTTATTATTTCAAAAATATTTTTGAGAAAAGCGATACTTGGTATAGGTATGATTTTCTTACTTTGTATGGCGAACTATATAACTTTTACTGCTACTCGTTCGATTTTATCAACTTTTCAAGGGTATCGAGAAACGGAATATATAAATCAAGAAGGAGTTTACACTGCTAACTTAGACCCAAATAGTCATATTGATATAGGAGTAATTAGTGAAAATGGAACACAAGCAGTATATGACTATTTGAATAATAACTTTAATTATGCGTTTTATACAGATGGGTTTATTATATCTGCTCCTAACAGTTATGATATGAAAATATCATTAGGCTATATGAACGAGCAGTATTATAGATTAAATGAATTTGAGCTTTCACAAGGGACAGAATTAGACTTTGATTACCAATTAGATGGGGAAATTCCTGTTTTAATAGGAAAAGGGTTAAGTAAAACATATCCTGTTGGGTCAACAATAAAAATTGATGAATTTGTTTTGGGGCGACCAGTAACTTTGAAAGTTCAGGGAATTTTGAAACAAAATACTTACCATTCTAACTATTATGCTCTCAACTCCAAGACATACTACAATTTTTCAATTCTTATTCCTGTAAATGAGGCTTTTATCAACAATGCAAATATGGATCTTAAATTAAATGGTCTTATGGATATTATAACGCTGAATACTACAAAAGAAGAAGTAACAGATTTAAGTAAGGTTATTAAAGATAATATGGGATTAAAATTTAATTTTTTTAGCCAACAGGAAAATTATGATTATTTTAATGAATATTACTTGCATTCATTAAAAATCATAGCAATAACAACATTTATTTTATTTATAGTTATAACTTGTCTTTCTATATGGAATGCATTAGTTAGTGTTCGTTTAATGTTGAAAGACTTTACAATTAATCTGTTAGTTGGATTAAGTTACTCAAAGTTGAGAAAAATATTTTATAGTTATTTTGGAATACTTTCATTTATCAATTTTATAGTTATTTTTATAATTACTGCTTTTAACAGATATGGATGTTGGTTAAGAAAAGACTCTACTTTTGCTACTTATGGATTATTTGGTTTAATAGGAATGGACTGGTTATCTTTATTGGTAGTAGTTCTTTCAGATATTATTATAGGAATGATTATTGTTGAGAATATGTTACGAAAAATAAAAAAAGTTCCAATTTCTTTGGGGGTGTTACAATGACGAAAATTATTGATTTAAAAATTAAAGAAAAAATTTATAAGAATAAAAAATTACAAATCTCAATCTTGAATAATTTTAATCTTGAAGTTAATGCTGGCGAGAAAATTGCTATTGTAGGCGAATCTGGAGTAGGAAAAAGCTCATTGCTTAATATTATTGGATTGTTAGATAGAGATTATAATGGTGAATATACTCTTTTTGATTCAAGAGCTAATAGTTTACATACAAGTGAGTTAGCACAATGGAGAAATCAAAAAATTGGTTTTGTTCTTCAAGAGTCAGCACTAATCAATTCTTTGACAATTGAAGATAATATCAAACTACCTTTACTTTATGCAGACTCTAGGAAAAAAGAATTTAAGCAAGAAGATTTTGAAAATGTAATTAATGCAATTGATATTAAATCTATATTAAAAAAGAAACCACTTGAATGTTCTGGTGGAGAAAAAGCTAGAGCAGTATTTGCAAGAGGAATAATTATGAAGCCTCAAATTATTTTAGCAGATGAACCTACGGCATCTCTTGATGTAGAGAATAGAGAAAGAATTGTAAACTTGCTTTTTAAAATGAACAAAGAATTTAATACGACTATTATTACTGTAACTCACGATTTGGAAATGGCAAATCGCTATGATAGAGTAATTCATCTTGAAAGGAGGAAATAAAATGGGATTTTTTGCAATGATCATATCAATGTTGTTGGGGATATTTTCTATTGGTTTTGGAATTTATCGTAGAAAGAGTAATCGTTGGCATATAATTTTAATTGCACTTGGAATAGTATTTGTTCTTTTTGCAATTTATTTAGGACTTCCTAAATAAAGAAATTTAAAGGTAAACACAAAATTACATGTAAGTAGGGCAGATGATTAAGTTGAAATTATCTGTCTTTTATTATATAATCGTAACAAGAATTAGTAGTTTGAAAGGTAGATAATGATGAAAAATATTATTATACATGGATTAGGTCAAAATAGTGAAAGCTGGGATAATACTAGTGTGTATTTAAAAGAGAATAATATTGATATAATATGCCCTGATTTGTTTGAGATAACAGAAAATACTTCAAAAGATTATAAAATGCTGTATAATACTTTTTCAGATTTTTGTAATAATCAAAAAGAAAAACTTAATTTGTGTGGTCTTTCATTAGGTGGAGTATTAGCATTAGACTTTGTAAAAGAATATCCAGAAAAGGTAAATTCTATTATTTTGATAGGTACTCCATATAAAATACCAAAAGCACTTTTTAAATTACAAGGCTTAATATTTCATATAATGCCGAAGAGGGTATTTGAAAACATGGGTTGCTCTAAAAGAGAATTTCTTACTTTAGTTAATTCAATGAGTAATCTTGATATTGCAAAAGATTTAGAAACAATAAAGTGTAACAGTTTAATTATATGTGGTGATAAAGATAATGCTAATATGGAAAATGCTAAACTATTAAATAAAAGCATTAAAAACAGTAAATTTAAAGTGATAAGTAATTCATCACACGAAGTTAATATTGATAATCCAAAGGAACTTGCTAATATAATTTATGATTTCTGGAAGGATAATCAATAGCACAAATTATATTATAGAGGAGATGGATCAGATGAAAAAGAAAATAGGTATTGGTATAGTAATATTTTTGATATTACTTATAATTGTAGGAATTATCACAAATTATGCAGATAGTGGCAGAGTATCAACAGGACATGAGCCAAAGTATTGTATAAAAGTAGTTAGTAATGATGGAAGTAAAGTAACTTATTGGGGATTAGGTTATAAAGTAATTCGTTATGTTGGGGTATCTCCAAATGAGCCTTATGAAAATAATATTGGTACAAAAATGGGAAGTTGGTTTATGGATTATGAATTGCCTAAATCAAATACTATTGAAATTGAATATGAAGGACAAACAATTACTATAACTGATATGAAAGATATAGGAACTATTGAAAATATATTACTAAATTCAAAATATGATGGGGAAATATGTGATGGAATAAATACTCATAAAATAGTATTAAATAATGAGGTTTATTATATTAAAGAATCATGTAAAGAAATACAAAAAGGTGATAAACAAGCAACAATATCAGCAGAGGACTTAGAATTAATTAATAATATTATTTCTAAAATGAATAAAGAACAAGGAAAAAATGAAAATTACTTTTATGGAAAAATAATTGAAGCTACTAATAAATATATTATAGTAGAGCCAAATAAGGAAGAAAAAGTAAGAGAATCTTCAGACAAAATTTCAATAGGACTAGAAGAAAATAGTGATGTAGTATATATGATTGGAACTAATGTAAAAATAACTTATGATGGTACTATAATGGAAAGCTATCCAGCACAAGTAAATGGGGCAAAAATTGAAGTAAAATCGGCTGAAAATTTTGAGATACTTTTTTATGATAAACATCCAATGGAAAGTTATAAAATTTATACAATATTAGACAAATCAGAAACATACAAATATGACTATACGATATATGGATATGATGGAAGTGTAAATATTAGAATTGATGGAAAAGATTATTCTTTGAAAGAAGCATTATTACAAAACAAAATAACAATGGAAGAAATTATATCAAAGGCTAATCAAGATGAAAAAGATGGAAAAATAAAAGCGGATATGTATAAAGATGGTGGAAGTATGGAATATCATTATGAGAATTATACAATAATAAAATGTCATACCATAGATGGTAATAGAGATGTATATATTGGAACTAAAGATTTAAAACTAAATGATGTTATATAATAACAGAATGATAATTTTAAAGGAGCAATTTATGGAATTAGTAAAAGTTGGAGAAAAAACCTATTATATAAAAAATCCTACCAATATAGGAATATACAAGATTGATGAAACACAAGTATATCTTATAGACACAGGAAATGATAAAGAAGCAGGAAAGAAAATATTAAAAATAATAGATGAGCAAGGATAGAAAGTTAAAGATAATGTATATTTTTTAGCAGATTCTTTATTTAGTGAAGAAACAATTACAAAATATCATTTATTCTTTATTTATGATGTAAGGGAATTTCTTAATACATTAGATTATTTGAATACTTTAAATGGAAACATGTATATACCATCTCATTGTGAAGCAACAAACAATATTTCTTCTTTAATAGAACTTAATAAAAATAAAGTTAAAGAAATTATAGATAAGATATATAATATTTGTGAAAAAGAAATGGGTTTTGAAGAAATATTGAAATACATATTTGATGAATATAACTTAACTATGAATGCAAATCAATATGTTTTAGTAGGAAGTACAATACGATCATACTTATCATATTTACTAGATGAAAATAAAATAAGTTATGAATTTAAAGACAATAAAATGTTATGGAAACAAGCATAATTAAGTTATCAATTAGATATTAGAGATTAGAAATAATCTCTATATTTTTTATTTTTTTGAAAAAAGTTGTAACCTTTTTTAGAAAAATGTTACTATGTATATGAAAGTTAACTGAAAAAATAATAAGGAGATTTAGATCTAAATTGAAAAATGAAATTTTAAACGATTATCTAAAAAACGGAAAAATAGATATAGACAAAATAATAGATGATTTCTATGGCTATATCTATATAATAGTAAAAAATGGAGTAAGTATAGCCATGACAGATGAAGATATAGAAGAAATAGTATCAGATGTATTTGTTGCTATATGGAAAAATAGTATAAATTTATTACAAACAACAGAAATAAAGCCATATCTAATAGGAATTGCTAAAAATGTGATAAGGAATAAGTATAGAAATACAGAATTAAATTTTTCTATATCAGATTATGAAGAAAATTTAATTGATACTTATAATATTGAAAAAATCACAGAAGAAAACGAACAGAATAAAGTTATTCTTGATACTTTAAAAACAGTAAAACCAAAGGAATATGAAATATTTATAATGTTTTATTATGAATCAAAATCAGTAAAAGAAATAGCAAAAGTGTTAAATTTATCTACAAGCAATGTTAAAACTATACTTCATAGAGTTAGGAAAGTCATTAAAAGAAATTTAGAAGATGGAGGTTATAGCTATGGAAAATAATAATTTAAAAGAAAAAGTACGAAAAAATGTAAAAGAGAAAATAGCTGTATTAAACTATCGGAGAGGAGTTTATTATGAAAAATAAAAAAAGTAAAAAAATAATTTATGTAATAACTTCGAGTGCAGCAGTATTTATTTTTGGATTTGGAATTATTTTAGGAACAAATAGGCTTAATAATAATCAAGTACAAAATGATACTCATTATGGAATTTCAGATTTACAAGATATTAAAAATAATAAAGAATCATTAAAAACAGAATTAAATATATACAGAGTATCAAGTTTAACAAGTTCAGATATGGATGTAAAAATTGATAATTATAATCAAAAAATGCCACAAGAAATATGGAAAAAAATTTTAGAAGAATTTAAAGTAACAAATGGAATTAGTTATGAAGATTTTACAAATAAGATTCCAGAAAAATTTATGTATTGTAACTTCTATACAATTTCTACAAGAGGATATAAAGATAATAACTTATCTAATGAATATCGTAAACATGATTATGTATTTGAATATAGAACAGAAAACAATGGAAAAATACTTATAGCACTTTGTAAAAATGAAAAACCACTTAGGGATTATGAATTTGAATTTAAAGGTAAAAAATCACAAATAGGAAATACTGAATTAGAAATAGCACAATATAATAACAAATATATGGCTACTTTTGAATTTAACAATGTTAATTATGATATAGAAACAACAGATATAACAGAAAATGAATTATTAGAATTATTACAATCAATACTTACTGAAAATAATAAAAATTTAATAGTAGAAGATAAAGATATAAATGTAAAAGAACAACCAAATGACATTAAAAGTACAGATTTTCCAGATTATTATGCAGGAAAGTATGTAAATAATGATGGAAATAATATAATTTTACTTTGTGAAGATAATGAAGCAAACAGGAAAGAAATATGCAGTTTGTTAGGTATAACAGAAGGCAAAACTATATTTAAAACAGCAAAATATTCATATAATTACTTAACAGAATTGCAAAGTAAGATAAGCCAAAAAATGATAGATAAGGAATTTACTTTTGTAACAACATCTGTAATAATGGAAGATAATAATGATATAAAAGTTACTGTAACAAGTAATAATGAAAGTAATTTAAACAAAATAAAATCACTAGATACGATAGGTGGAGCTATTTGTATTGAGTACAATACAAATAGTAGAGAAACAAAAGATTTGTTAATTGAAAAAAAATAAGGACATAATAAAAAATGGATAATTAGTTGTTTGCTAAGTATTCATTTTTTATGTTATAATCATCTCAAAAAATTATTTATTTTATGGATTAGTTTGAAATATAACTAATCTTATTTTTAGCAATTTTCTACAAGAAAGATTTATAGAAAAATGTTATTCTTGTATAGAACTGTAGGTGATTTTATGATAAAAGAAGAAAGAAAAATTGTATATGATGAAGAACTGAAAATAGAAGCTGTTTCATTTAATGGTGTTCATCAACCATTTACAAAGCATTTTCACGATTATTATGTAATAGGAATTATGAAAAAAGGAAACAGAAAATTTATTTGTAATTCAAAAAATTATAATATACAAACTAATAACATCATTCTCATAAATCCAAATGATTATCATGAATGTATAGATATAGGACAAAATAGTTTAGATTATGAGGCAATTCATATTTCAAAAGAGATAATGACTAATTTAGCAAATGAAATTTTTAAATCCAAAGATATGGTTATTTTTAATAAAAATGTAATTTCTGATGATACATTATTAAAAGAAATTGAAATATTAACTAATTTAGTAATTTCTAATGATAAAACATTAGAAAAAGAAGAATTATTTTATATCGTTATAAAAGACAGAATAAATCAAGCTAAAAAGCAGTTACAAGAAAACAATTCAATATTAGATATATCTATACAATGTGGTTTTTCAGATCAAAGTCATTTTACAAATTTATTTAAAGAAACAATAGGAATTACACCAAAACAGTACAAAAAAAATTTTTGAAGAAAGGAATAGCAATAATGAATGAAGAAAGAAAATGTGTTATGATAGTTGATGAAAGTCTACCACTTGGAATAATTGCGAATACAACAGCAATATTAGGAAATACATTAGGAAGTCATTATCCTAGTGCAGTTGGAAAAAATGTACTAGATAAAAATGAAAATGAACATTTAGGAATAATAGAAATACCAATTCCAATATTAAAAGGAAATAAAGAGTTATTAAATAATTTACGAGATACTTTATATAAAGAAGAATACAAAGATATGATAGTTGCAGACTTTTCTGATGTCGCTCAAAGTTGTAAAACTTATTATGAGTATATACAAAAAATTAGTAAAGTAGATTCTAATAATATAAACTATTTTGGAATCGCAATATATGGAACAAAGAAACAAGTAAATAAATTGACAGGAAGTATTGGATTATTAAGATAATATTGAATATTAAGCAGGTAGTTTGTTGAAAATTATCTGTTTTTATATTATAATCGTTTTGGAAAAAATAATAGGAGAATGATAAAATGAGTGAATCTAATATTAAGAATATAAAATTTCATAGTGATATACTAGATAAAGAAATGGGAATAAATGTGTATTTGCCAAAAGAATATAAAGAAAATGGAAATCCATTACCAGTATTATATTTTCTTCATGGTAGAAGTGGAAATGAAAGCATTATGTACGATTTGAATATAAATGTAAAAGCAGATGAAATGATAGAAAATGGAAAAATAAAGCCATTAATAATTGTTTGCCCTAGAATTGAAAACAGCAGAGGAGTAAATTCATCTTCAATAAGTAAAGAAGTGTTAAGTCCAGGAAATAGTGGAATTGTCATAAATGTTGGAATGTATGAAGATTACTTTATAAAAGAAGTTATACCTTTAATTGATAAAGAATTTAATACAATAAAAACAAAAGAAGGTAGATATATAGGTGGTATTTCAGCAGGTGGGTATGCAGCACTTCATAATTCATTTAGACATCAAGATATGTTTAGCAAAGTTGGAGGACACATGCCTGCAATAGAACTAACTTTAGAGGAAGAAGATACACCATATTTTAAAGATATGTCAGTATGGGAAAAATATGATCCTATAACGATTGCTAAAAATAATGAAATTTCAAAAGATATTAAAGTATATTTAGATGCAGGAAATGAAGATGAAGGACACTTTTATGATGGATGCAAGGTTTTGCAAGATATATTAGATAAAAAGCAAATAGTATCACAAAACTATATTTATGAAGGACACCATAATGGAGCATATATAATATCAAATTTAGAAAAATATTTAGAATTTTATAATTCATAAATTACAATTATGGAGTACGATTATGGATAATCTATATATAAGAGAACTTAAAGAAAATGAATACAAGATACTTGATGATTTTTTATATGAGGCAATATTTATTCCAAAAGGAATGAAAAAGCCACCAAGAGAGATTATAAATAATGAAGAATTACAAGTATATGTAAAAGACTTTGGTAATTATAAAGATGATAATTGCATTATTGCAGAATTGAATAATAAGATTATTGGTGCTTGTTGGACTAGAATAATGAATGACTATGGGCATATTGATGATAATACACCATCTTTTGCAATTTCATTATATGAGGAATATAGAGGTAAAGGTATTGGAACAAAACTGATAGAAACTATGTTGAAACTTTTAAAAAATAAAGGTTACAAAAAGACCTCTTTAGCTGTTCAAAAAGATAATTATGCTGTAAAGATGTATAAAAAAGTGGGATTCAAAATTATTAATGAAAACGAACAAGAATATATAATGGTATGTGATTTATAAATTACAAGTTTGTAGTTACTTAAAATAATATTAAGTTATAATAGAGATCAAATAGTAATGTGAAAGTGAGTGAAAAAATGTTTTATAATGCAAAAAATAATAATATAAAAATAGGACAAAGTGATATGTACTATATAAGTTTTGGAAAAGGAAATAAAAATTTGATTATAATACCAGGACTTGGAGATGGATTAAGAACTGTTAAAGGTATGGCTATTCCACTTGCCTTGATGTATAAAAAGTTTGCCAAAGAATATACAGTATATATGTTTAGTAGAAGAAATAATCTAACAAATGGATTTACAACACAAGATATGGCACAGGATATAGCCCAAGCAATGAATTTACTTAATATATCAAATGCTGATATATTAGGAGTTTCTCAAGGTGGAATGATAGCACAATGTATAGCAATTAACAATCCAGAAA
>CAMXQV010000041.1 GCA_947245515.1 uncultured Clostridium sp.
GGAAATGAAAAATGGACAATATATAAAAACTAAAAAATTTAATCTTTATTTCTGGTTAGTGTCAATTTAGTTTGACAAGTTAAATATTATATGTTAAAATATATTTAACTTAGCCCTCTACTACTTTTGTAGTAAGACGGGAGCCTAAATGATTTTGGAGAGTTCTAGCAACTCTCCTTTTATGTTATATATTATTTCGTAAAAAATTTGATAATCTGTTTATCAATCAAATCAAGTGATTCACTAGATATTTTAACATTTCTTCTTACAGTATCTTTAAAAATTCTTTGTTTACTAATCGTTGTTATTTGATTAATTAAGTCAATACTATCTTTCTTCATTTTAGAAATTTCATGTTCCATTTTTTCAATATATTTTTGTTCTTTTTCTATTATATTTTGAATGTTAATAGGTACATCTTCTATCTTTTCTAATTCATCTAATATTTGTTGTAACTTTTGTTTTTCTTTTTCAATTTTCTCTTGAAAAACATTATAAAGTTCTTTTCCAAGATTTACAGAAGAAGAGTCATATTTTTTTTCATCTTTTCTTGATGTTAAAGGAATAACATTTAAAGCACCATTTCTTGTATTATCATATTTATTTAAAACAATACAATAGTGTAATCCACCTAATTCATTTCCAATATTGAAACCTAAATTTACTTTAATAACATCACCACGAGAATACATTCCAGATTTTGCAATATTAAATGTTTTTTCTTCATCATGATATTGGGCAAAGTCATTAATCCAATAAGCTAATAAATCACTTTTCTTATATTCATTTAATTCTATATGTTTCAAAAAAGACAAATCTAACCTATTCAATGAATTATCCTTATGTATAATAGCATTTTTTTTAATTCGATTTCATTTTTATTCATGATATTATCTCCTAGTATTTTTATAGAAGCAGTATATCAAACATTTGTTTAAAACGCAATATCTATTGAAAAATAATTTTAAATTCCATATCAGGATTATATTTCTGTATTTCAGCTCTATTAAAATCATCAGCGGTTTTAGCTAAATTTTCCATATCCATAATATATCACCTTACCTTATTAAAATTTAATAATTTTATTATATACCCTAACATCAAGTTTCTCGACTCATATTTTAAAAAATATTTTTAATAGCTTTTTTTCTAATTCTTTGGATAGCATTATCTACAGATTTAACTGGTGAATCTAATTTCTTAGCAATTGTTATATAGCTATCTCCTTTAATAAATCTATCTAATACTTGCTTTTCAAATTTACTTAGAGATTTATATACTGCTTGCTGAACTTCGTTATAATATTCTTCTTTCATAATTGTTTCTAAAGGATCTTCTACTGTTTTATTGTCAAAAGTATCTATCAATTCCACACTACTTTCATCATTATTTTCATAGGCAGATATATTAAGGGATAGATATGAATTCAAAGGCATGTGTTTTTGTCGATTTGATGTTTTTATTGCAGTAATTAGTTGTCTTTCTATACAAATATTTGCAAAGGATTTAAAAGCATTCTGTTTTTCTGGATTAAAGTCTTTTATAGCTTTAAATAGTCCAATCATACCTTCTTGAATAACATCTTCTCTTTCTGCACCTATCATAAAATATTTTCCTACTTTTACATTAACTAGATCTCTATATTTTTCTAGTAAATATGATAATGCATTTTGGTCTCCTTGTTTAATTTGAGATATTATTTGTTCATCTGTTATATTATTATATTCGTCTGTTGTAAAATATATTTTTTCATTTTGCATATGTCATAAATACCTCCAAATGTACTTTTCCAGTATTATATATTTCAAAACCACTAATGTCAAGCAGTTTTAAGGATTTTTTTATTTATTTAGTTCATTTTTAAGCATTTTCCAAACTTCCTCTGATTCCATTCCCTTTTGCCAAGATGCAACTCCCCCTAAGTTTTTTTCAGTAATTAGTGAAACCTTTTCTTTTAAAGAATCTATATCTTCAATCCAAATTTGTTTCTTATTATCACCATCAGTATATTCAACGTAATTTTGCTTTAACTGATCATTCCATTGTTTATTTGCATTTTCTGGGATTACTGAATATGTGTTTTTCATTGAAACAGTTTTACTTGACACTTTCCCATTACTATCTGTTGTCCATACTCTAGTATAAAATGGAATTGCTAAAATTATTTTTTCAGGTTCTATTTCTTCTGTTTGTAAAAACTTATTTAAACTTAATTTTACCCAATCAAAACCAGCTGTTGTACCTGGTTTTGTACTTGATACTCCATATTCATCATATGCCATAAATACAATATAATCTGCTACATCTCCAATCACATGTCTATCAAAACACAAAGACCAAGTTTCTCCACCATCTGGTGCTGTTACATCAACAGAAGTTACTATACCTATATCTTTTAATCTAGGTGTTAATTCTATTATAAATCTTGAATATAAATCTTTGTCCTCTTTTTTCATATTTTCAAAATCTATATTTATTCCATCAATTTTATATTCAATACATTTATTTACAATATCCTCAATTAATTGTTGTCTATTTTTGTAACTATTCATTATTTTTGAGGTAACTTTTAGACCTGCTTCTGCATTTGATACCATTGGCCATACTTTATATCCATTATTATGTGCCCATTTAATATATTCTTTTCCTCTATCTCCTACATTTTCCTTTAAATTTCCATTATCATCTAAATAGAAAAAGGATGGTGAAACTACATTAATCCCTTCTATCTTTGTTCCAGATCTGTCTGGTGCAGAAGCAACTTGTGAAAAATAATCCCAAGTTAAATTAACTTTCCCCTTTATTTGTTTTTCTTCTTTTTGTTCTTCTCTTACAGTAATTTGGTTAGATAATTTACTTGATTTTATATATCCTATCTTTCCATTTTCTGTTCTTATTTTAGAATAATCTTTTTCAGTTGATAATACTATTACATAAGCTCCCTTTTTAATTCTATCAACTGTTTTAGAAAGGATATTTGAAGATGATTTAACAGATATATTTGAGGTTACTACTGCCTTTTTCTGTTCTCTATCTAAAGAGTCAATAATTAGAACTTTTGTTTTTTCTATATTTTCAATTTGAATATCATATACATCTTTCATTTCTGAAATTGGCAAATATGTAGTTCCATTTTTTTCAATCGCATGTGCATATATTTGTTTTTCTTTTCCATTAATTGTTATTGAATTTTTGTCATAACCTATTGTTGCTATTTTTCTGTCGTAAGTTGTTATAATTTGGTTGGTTTCTTTTTCTTTGTACAGGTATTTATCAAAGAAATTTTGTATATCTTGTTGTGATATATAAATTATTTTATCTTCAAATAATATTTCATTTTTTAGATTTGAAGTAACATTTTTATTATTAATTACTAAATTTACTTTTTTGTTTTGATCAAAAATAACAAAATTGTTTACTATTAAGCCTATTATAAATAATATTATTACTAAACTTATTATAACTAATATTTTTAGTAATTTTGTTTTTTCATTATTTGCTACTCTTTTTCCTTTTTTCATTTTTTATCTTATTCCTCCTTTAGTAATAAATTTTTATTTTTTACTTTTATACTATATCATAGCGCAGACTATGTCCGCAACCTAATTTTCAAAAAAGTAAACCTCTTTAAATTAGCTTGCTAATGTGGTATAATTATGTCAATTATACTAAAGCAGTCTTTGCTGCACGTAGTCTATGCTACAATATTATCGGAACCTCAAGTTTTACTTTTGTCCCTGTTTTAATAAAGCATAGCTATTCAAAGAGGTTTACAATGAATATAATACAACAGAAACAACAAAAAATCAATGGAGTTATAGAAACTTTTGATAGGATGATTATAAATGGATATATTTTTGCATTGCAAAATCCTAGATTATTTCTATATTATTTAATTCAAAATAATATAAAGCTTACTGAATTTAATAAATTTGCAGAAAAACAAACAGCTTCATTATGTTCAAATATTGATAACTTCGTAAAAGAAAATAACGTACAAATTCAATATCTAAATTCTCCTAAAATAAATAAAGATGAATTAGCTAGAAATGAATTTGAAAAATCATCTTCTAAAGAAGGTCTTATTAGTGCTTTCTCTACTGTTGAAGTATGTAAAACTATGACTGTAAAACCTAACCGTTTAACTCAAAAATTAGAAGTAACTTCTCACTATACTAAATGTAAACATTATTATTTATACTTTAATGATTATGAGTTTGGCTGGATGTTTCTAAAAATTCAAACTTGGTTTCCTTATAATGTTCAAATTTATATTAATGGTAGAGAATATTTGTCTAAAATACTTTCAAAAAATAATATAAAATTTGAAATGTACAATAATTCATTTTCATATTTGGAAGACTTTTCAAAAGCTCAGGAACTAGCTGATAATATTTTAAATCAAAAATTATCAGACTCTTTTGATGGCATCGTTGGAAAGATTAATAATATTTTGCCCAATATCAAAAAAACTATGAATCATTCATATTACTGGTGTATAGACCAATGTGAGTTTGCAACCGATATTAATTTTAAAAGTAGAAATGATTTAAGTAATTTTTATAAAAAACTGGTTGAAACTACCTATTTTACATTTAGTAGTGAAGATATTTATTCTTTTTTTGGTAGAAACGTAAAAAGGATAGGTACTTTTAAAAAAGGAGAAATTGTTTCCGATTTAAGAAACAGGTATCAAGGTTACCGAATAAAATTTAAAATTAATAATAATCAAATCAAAATGTATGATAAGGGAAACAATTTAAGAATATAAGTAACTATTAATAATCCTAAAGATTTTAAAGTTATAAAAGAAAAAGAAGATGTACTAAAAAATGGAGAAATTGTTACATCTAAAAAATGGGTACCAATGGGTAAAAGTATAGCTAATTTGTACCGATATATTGAAATCAGCAAATCAATTACCAATAGATATATGGAAGCATTGCCTGAAATAGATTCATCTGTAGTACCATTAAAAGATATTCAAGAAATATCAAAAAGAAAAACAGTTAATGCTCGAAAATATAGTGGTTTTAATATTTTAAACGAGAATACACTAGAGCTGTTTCAAGTTATAGCCAAAGGCGAATTTTTAATAAATGGTTTTAATAACAAAACTATTAGAAATAAAATATTTAATGATAGTGAAACTCAAGCTAATATTAATCGTATGACTAGATTATTAGCCAAACTAAGAGCACACAAAATCATAAAGAAAGTACCACATAAAAATAATTACTACTTAACAAATAATGGTAGAAAAATAATTACTAGTATTCTTTTATATACTCGTAAAGAACTATTAAATGTATAATCTCCAATAATCTAATTTTATGGGGAAAGGGGGTGTGTGTTCTTTTTTATTTATTTTTCATAAAAACTTGTTTTTAATTTATGCTTTTACGCTGTAATAGCATAAAAGTTTTTTTAAGCAAAGGTTTTTAGGAAAAAAAAGTAACTTTTGTCGAATTGATTCATATAATGATATAAAAGGAGGAAGAAAAATGTTTAGAAGAAAATGTTACTGTATGAATAATAGCTACAAAGATAATTCATGTGAATTACACAACGATATAATTGAAGATAAATGTAATAATGTTGTTTCATATGAAGATTGTAGTAATAGTTGTGATTGTGGATTTGACGAAGAATATAATGTATTCCCTGAAAATCCTATGCTAGCACAAAGTTATGTTCCTTTTCAATATATGGATAAAACGTTTAAGCCTTGTGTTGGTTTAAAAATGGGTACTATATTCCCTGAATTAGTTAGTCCTTATGTTCCTTGTCAAGATATGGAACAGCAAAGATTTATTGAAGCTACAAATGTAATTGGAAAGGGGTGTAATAAATGTCAATAAACGAAAATAGAAATTGTGGTTGCAACGATATGGAAGAAGTACATGTTCATAATAATAGTTGTGGATGTGGTTGTGAACCAGAAAGAACAATAGATTGTGATGTTAGAAGAGAAATGATTGAACAAATTAGATGTTATGATTTTGCAATTACTGAACTTGCTTTGTATTTAGATACACATCCAGATGATCAAAAAGCTCTTTGCTTGCATAGAAAATATGCTAAACAAGTTAAAGAATTAAAAGATAAATATCAAAAAGTTTATGGACCTCTTACTATTAATTACCCTTGTAATAAGTGGAGATGGTTAGAAGAACCATGGCCTTGGGAAAGGGGGAATTTCTAATGTGGACTTATAATAAAACCTTACAATATCCAATTAATATAAAATGTACTGATCCAAGATTAGCTAAAGTTATTATATCACAATATGGTGGACCTGATGGAGAACTTGCAGCTTCTCTAAGATATTTATCTCAAAGATTCGGCATGCCAGATCAAAAATCAAAAGCTATATTAAATGATATAGGTACCGAAGAATTAGCTCATTTAGAAATGGTTGGAACAATTGTACACCAATTAACAAAAGACGCTTCAATTGAAGAGATAGAAAAAGCAGGTTTAGGTGCTTATTATACAGATCATGGAGTAGATGTATATCCATCTTCTGCAGCTGGTGTTCCATTTACAGCATCATATGATGCTGTAATGATAAGGATACCTTTTTACTTACTTTTTATATTTGAAAATACTAGCTTTAAATTTATGTTTCTATTAGCGTCAAATTCAATTTTGTCTATTAATTTACTCAATACTTGTTTCGTTATCTTTTCTGTGTTTAAAAACTCGCTAGATAGCTTTTTGATTTGATTATAGCTTATTGTATGTTTTGATTTTTCTATTTCAATTTGCTCCTCAATTTCACGAATTTGTTTTTTATAATTTTGAATCTCATTTTGCTTTTGTTCTTTTATAGATACAAACATCTCATCATCTATTTTGGATTCTAGTTTATCATTGTATGCGACTTTTATATGTTCATATAACTTATTGGTCTTTTTTTTTAATAAATCTTTTCTATTTTCTAGTCTTATACATTCTGAATTTATATTTTTTTCTAAATTGGTCATTACACTTTTTATATCATTATCATTTATATAAATGCTTTTACATTCATTTTCTATAATAGGCATAATTATATGATACAGTTTTTTGCTACTTATTGATTTCGTATTATTACACTTTTTATTACTTCCTTTGTTTGCTTCTGAACATATATAAGAATTGATTTCACATATACCATTTTTTGATGGTTTTTCCTTGTGTTTTAAGGTTGATATACTTCCACATTCTTTGCAAAATACTAATCCTTTAAAAATATCATCATACTTCCTATTTCGGTTGTTTTTAAACTTATCTTTTAAAGTTTGGCATTTCTTAAATGTTTCTATATCAATAATTGGACTATGTGTATTTTCTACAATTATTTGTTTCTCTATAGGATTTAAAATTCTTTCTTTTCTTCTAAAATTAGGTTTTACAGTTTTTGCTCCTACCATTGTTCCTATATATACTGGATTACCAATGATTCTAGTAATAGTAATCTCACGCCAACCTTTGTTATTAGATTTTACACCTTTTACTTTTAGATATTCTCTTGGTGGCATAATATTTCTATCGTTTAAACTTTTTACAATTTCCGTTCTTGTATGCCCTTTTGAATATTTATCAAAAATTTCTTCTATTACCCACGAAACTTCTTGATCTATAACCAATTTATTCTTATTATCTTGGCTTTTTTTATATCCATATGGAGCTGTATTTCCTTGAAATAAGCCTTGTTTTGCTTTTGCTGTTTTTACTGCTTTTATTTTTCTCGATGTTTCTTTTGGATATAATTCACTTATTACTGCTTTAAAGGATACTAAATCATCATCTTCATTATAATAGGTATCTATGTTGTCTTGTGTTGCTGTTATAAATCTAACTTTTTTTGATGGAAAATATTCTTGATAATATTTTAGAACCATATTTGTATTACGTCCTAGTCTTGATAAGTCTTTTACAACTACCATATTTACAATGCCATGTTCTATATCTTGTATCATTCTTATAAAATGCGGTCTATTAAAGTTTGTTCCTGTATAACCATCATCAGGATAATGATCAATTATTTCAAAAGTATTTTGTGGCTCTCTTAATTGTAAATCAGATATGTACTGTGTTAATATTTTTTGCTGATTTTTTATACTTTCACTTTCTTTTTTTCCATCTTTATCATCTTTGGAAAGTCTTTCATATAAAGCAACATAGAAATGTTTGCTGTTTATGTTGTCTACTTTGTTCAATCTTGCCTCCTTCTCTTAAAGTTAGACAACCATTCATCTGTTTGAATTATAACTAAAGTTATATTAATTGTAAATGGTTATACTAATTTTTAGAAGTAATTTGATTTGCACAGTATTCTTCAAATATTTGTAGTATGATATTTTTTAAATCTTGATTTCCATATTCAATTTTAATGTCGTAATTTACTTTTTCCATATACATACACCTCTTTAAATAAGTATTTTTTTGAGATAGGTTTATGCATAAAACCTAAGCAAATATTAAGCCATTGTCAAAATCTTTGATTTTGTGTCAATGGCTATATGCAACTGAACATGTGTGAAGTTGCATACCTAAAAAGCAGAAGCCAGTTTTTCTGACTTCTGCTAAAGATAATATTTGATAGTAATAATATATCATATTAAAATTGCAATGTATACTGCAGTATTTTGCAATGTTTTTGCAAAACATTATGTTATCCAATAAAAGATATGCCTAAATTAATAGACACATCTTTTATTGTAGTAATATAGATTGGTTATAATTTTGTCCACTTTTCTTCTAATGTCTTTAAATCTATTGGCCGAGATAATCTTGGACTATCCATATAACATAATAACAATACAACTTGAATTTCATTGCTTACAATATAGTGATGTACCATATCGTGTTCTTCTCTTCCTCGTTCAATTGTTTTTAATACTGTACCTATTTCATAAGGTAAACTTACATTCATAATGCAATTCTCCTTTTGGGTGTAAAATTATAAGTTATTGTTATTAATTAGTACAACTATATTTTCTTACTTGCATTGATATAACTTCTGTGTTCCATCGCTCTATTGGCTTCAATTTGTGCATTAATTTCTCTGTCTAATTTTGCTAACGATTCAGCTGTTGGTCGTTTTTCGGGCGGTACTTTTACAATCTTCATTTTACCATTAGATTTTTCTGCCACTTTGTGTAACATTTTACTAGTTGAGTTCATATCAATTCCTCCTAACTAAAACAAATTATTGTTGATAGTTACTTTTACTTATAAATTTATATTATTATATATTAGATTAGCTAAAAACTCAAGCATTTTTTAACAACAAATTATAATGGCAGGATAAGGAAAGCAGAGACTTTCCTGCTAACACTCAGAAAGACAAGCCTTCTAATCCTCTGTTAATACAAAAATATTGCAGATAATATGCAGAGTGCATACATTTCAGTGTATTGAATTTTATCAAATATGCTATTTTACTATATTTACATGATTAATCATATTTTATATATATAAATTTTACTCATAGTCGCAAAAAAATGCAAATATGAATTTTTATATAAAAAAACAGTATGCTCTTTATAAAACATACCAAATAACTATTCATTAATAAAATTTTTTAAATTTAATTTAACTTCATTCCAAACCATCTGTAAATTATCAATTAATGGACTCATTTTTTCCCAGTTTAATTGAAAAGAATAGGCATGTCTATAAAAATGTCTAAAAGTTGCATATTCTCTTAATTTCAAGTATAGTTTCTCATTAAGAATTTCATTTCTCTTGCTGTTTTCACTTGCCATTTGATGTAATAACTCTTGATGTGATTTGTTACCATTTGGAACAATACCATCTATATTTTTAGCTATTATTTCAAAAATATTTTCTAATCCGTTATAAAAAGAATGTAATACGCTACCTAATATAGTCATATCAAATAAATCTGGTATTTGCATTTCTATTTTCTTAAATATCAAATCATATTCCAAAAATAATTTATCTATATCATTTATTTTAAATCTAATTTGTTCTTTTATTAAATTATCCAACTTTTAACAAACCTCCAACTTTCAACAACATTTGTGAAAAACGATTTTGCTTATCATCTAAATCTATAAGATCAAATTCATTTTTAAGTTCAAACATTAATATACTTGCTACTTTGTAAAAATCTTTTTCATTTAATCCTTTAACTGCAATATCTATATCTGAATTTTCATTAAACTTTCCATTAGCAATAGAACCAAAAATAAATACTTCTTTTGCTCCATTTTTTTTTAATATTTGTGTTGCCTTTTTTATATCTTCTTGATATGAATATGGTAAATTGCTTAATTTATCAACCATTTTGCATACCTCCTTCGCTATAATTAGTATAACATATTTTTATAAAAAGTAAAATATCTTTTTTTATTATTTTCAATATTCTCAAAAATAAAATATAGAACATTAAATATTTTACATAAGTTCCATTTTGGAACTTATGCTATATCTTCAACTTGTGCAAAAATTGCACAAGTTGAAATTATAAATTTGCATATAAAGTTTCTAAAAATTCTGGTTCATATTCTCTACCTTCATAATTGCTAATTCTATTATATTTTTTATAATTTTTATTTTTACTTTTTAATACATTAACATTTTTGAGATTATCTTGTTGAACTTTTTGATAATACTTATCTTGTACTTTTTCACAATAGGTATCATCATTTTTGCGTATAGGTCTAATTTTTCTATATAAAATCTCTTTATGATTATTTTTATAGAAATAATCATTAGAAGTGTATCCTTTTTTATTTAAACTATTTACAATTCTTGATATTTGATTTTTAGTTACATCAAAAATATCGTGAAAATTTTCATTATTCAATGTGCATTGTTTGCGAACATTGCTATAATACAAAGTAATTGAATATATAAATTTTTCTTTGTCATTCAAATTATTGTCTGATAATACACTTATTGGCATAAATAGCCCTCTAAATAATACTTTTATATTAATATCTTTTATATCTACTAAAGGATATAATTTTCTTTCTTCTCTATTATTTCTAGGAACAATATGAACATACTTTTTATCTTGTAATGTATTTATTATACTTGAAATTCTTTTAGTTGACCTATTAAGTAAATCTTCTAAATACTTATTTCTTATACTACAATAACCTTTATTATTGCTAAAAAATAATATTAATGAATAAATTATTTTTTCTTTATCTCTTAAATTTTTATCTGTTAAAATTTGATATGGTATCCATAAACCATTTATTTTAAATTTGTTTTCCATCTGTTTTCTCCTTAGTTTTAATTTAAAATAGGTTTTATGAACCAAATCTCAAAATATTTAATTAGGTGAATGGTTGTCTACTCTAAGTTTTTATCATTCTCCTTATCCTTACAGCATCATATATTGCATGTAAAGGTGACCCTATTGCCAACTTACAAGAAGATTTAGCTGCAGAACAAAAAGCAAGAGCAACCTATGAAAAATTAATTGACCTATGTCGTGATAATCCAGAAGTACTAGATCCATTAAGATATTTAAGACAAAGAGAAGTAGTACACTTCCAAAGATTTGGAGAAGCACTTAGAGGCGTTCAAGATAAATTAGCTGAAAAGAAATTCTATATGAATGACATGAAACCATATGACTCAAACAATAACAATTGTGGTTGCAATTAAGAAAAAAACACTTAAATTTGGACTACTAAATAATTAGTAGTCCGAATTTATATATCAAACTTATGACAAGCTATCAATAACTTTTTGTAGCATCTCTTTATACTTTTCAAGTTTTGCCTTTTCTTCATTTATCTTTGACTCAGGAGCCTTATTAACAAAACCAGGATTTGATAACATTTTTTCACATCTAGCAACTTCTGCTTCTAAACGTTCTTTTTCTTGTAATAATCTATTATGTTCTTCCTGTAAATCAATTAATCCATTTAAAGGAATATAAAGTTCTATACCATCTTTAATAATATTAATTGTATTCTCTGGAAGCCCACTTTTATCTTTCTTTATAATAATTTTATTTCCGAAGCCTAATTTTAAAAGAATCTCTTCCATCTGTATTAACTCTTCTGTAAATTGACTTGTTACAAAAATTAATTCTGATTTTTTACTTGGATGAATATTTTTATTATTCCTGATGTTTCTTATTTCAATAATAATTTCTTTAACTTTTTCAATTATATCCTTATTTTCATCATAGTCTACCCTTTGTTTCATTTTTGGCCAATTAGAAATCATTAATTCCTTATCATCATAATTTACAAGATTAGAATAAAGCTTTGATGTAACAAAAGGCATAAAAGGATGTAATAATTTTAAAATATCTCCAAAAACATAATTTAATATAAAACTAACTTGCACTTTTTCTTGCTTATTTTCGCTATATAATCGAGTTTTTGCCATTTCAATATACCAATCACAGAACTCATTCCAAACAAAACTATAAATATTATCTAATGCAATTCCTAAATCATATTCTTCAATATTTTTAGTAACTGTTATTATTAAATTATCAAGTTTATTTAAAATCCATCTATCTTGTATTTTTAGTTTATCTGCCCTATATTTTCCAGTTTCTCTATCTTTTATTGCTTTAGCAAATTCCATTATTTCTTCTTTTGTTGATATATTATTTATTATAAATTTTCCAGCATTCCATAATTTGTTTGCAAAATTTGAAGCTTGTTCTAATTTTTCAGGCATATATCTAATATCATTACCCATAGTAGTTCCAGATAATACAGAAAACCTTAAGCTATCTGCTCCATATTGTTCTATAATTTCAATTGGATCAATTCCATTTCCTAAAGATTTTGACATTTTTCTTCCTTGTGAATCTCTAACAATTCCATGTACTACTACATCTTTAAATGGATTATTATTAGTTAGTTCTATTCCCTGTGTCATCATTCTTGATATCCAAAAGGTAATTATATCATATCCTGTAACTAAAACATTAGTTGGATAAAACATTTTATAGTCATCTGATTCTATATTCGGCCAACCTAAAGTTGAAAATGGCCATAAAGCCGCACTAAACCATGTATCTAAGGAATCTTCATCTTGGTGTAATTTATTAGAATTACATTTTTCACATTTTGCTGGAGTTTCTTTTTCTACATTAATATGACCACATTCATCACAATAATATACAGGAATTCTATGTCCCCACCACAATTGTCTTGATATACACCAATCTTGAATATTATTTAGCCAATTAAAGTACATTTTTTCATATCTTTTTGGTACAAATCTTACTTCATCTTTTCTAACAGCATCAGCAGCTTTTTTAGCTAAATCTTTCATACTAATAAACCATTGTTCAGATATTCTTGGTTCTATTGTATTATGACATCTATAGCATTTTCCAACCTTGTGATTGTAATCTTCTATTTTTACTAAAGCTCCAATTTCTTCTAATTTTTTAACTATAAGTTTTCTTGCATCAATTGCTTTCATTCCTTTATATTCTGAAATTAAATCTCCCATTATTGAACTATCATCAAAAACTTCAATAATTTCTAAATTATGCCTTAATCCTGCTTGATAATCGTTTGGATCATGTGCTGGTGTAATTTTTACACAACCTGTTCCAAATTCTTTTTCTACAAATTCATCAGCAATTACAGGAATCTCTTTATTCATTATTGGAAGAATAGCTTTCTTACCAATTAAGTCTTTATACCTTTCATCCTCTGGATGTACTGCTATAGCTGTATCTCCTAACATTGTTTCTGGTCTTGTTGTTGCTACAATAATATATTTTTCAGTATCTTTTATTTTATATCTTATATGCCATAAATGTGATGCTTCTTCTTCATATTCAACTTCTGCATCTGAAATAGTTGTATGACATGATGGACACCAGTTAATCATTTTTTTACCTTTATAAATTAATCCCTTATTGTATAATGTAATAAATTGCTCTATTACTGCTTCTGATAATCCTTCATCTAATGTAAATCTATTTCTTTCCCAGTCACAAGAACATCCTAATTTTTTTTGTTGTTGCTGAATAGTTCCTCCATATTCTTTTGTCCAAGCCCATGCTCTTTCTAAAAATTGTTCTCTTGTTATATCTAATTTTGTAAGCCCTTCTTCTTTTCTCATCTTTTCTACTACTTTAACTTCAGTTGCAATAGCTGCATGGTCAGAACCTGGTAACCATAAAGTATTATATCCTTGCATTCTTTTAAAACGGATTAATACATCTTGAATTGTATCATCAAGTGCATGTCCCATATGTAGTTTTCCTGTTACATTTGGAGGTGGCATC
Source organism: uncultured Clostridium sp. (assembly GCA_947245515.1). Classification (GTDB taxonomy): domain Bacteria; phylum Bacillota; class Clostridia; order TANB77; family CAG-508; genus CAG-269. The sequence goes on from CAMXQV010000041.1 coordinate 14,246, forward strand.
ATTATACAATAACTTTCTTTTGTTTTATCCATACTAGGTCTAAAATATCCTTTTTCTTCCCACTCTCTATATAAATCATCTTCAAATTCTTTTGGATTATAATTATCCTTTAATCTTTTATCTTCCATTTTTTAACCCCTTCCATTTTTATATAATTTAACATTTTTATATAATATAAAGTCATATAACTTTATTATTATACAAATAAACTCGCCCCTATGCATAAGGGCGAGTTTATACTCACGGTACCACCTTAATTATAATTTATTTTTCTAAAATTATATCTTAATTAGTTTTTAACGCTACTTAAGCGAATACTCTTACTTTTTTTCAGAATATTGACAAAAAAGCTACCTTCAGTTTACCTTTTTTGTAAGAAGTTTACAGCCTATGACTTCTTTTCTCTTTCCATTAGTATAAACTTAATCCTCTTTTTTATTGTCTCTTTCTTATTTTTTGTTTATATTATTACACATCTTTAGTTAAATAACAAGTATTTTTCTCAATTTTTAGATTTTTATTATGCAAATACTTCTAAATTGTTACATTAAATAAAGATAATAAAAGATATACTACATAATAAATAACTTCAATTATTACAAATTTCTTTATAAAGTCAGAATTTTTTTCTATTTCAAAAACTGATTTAATAGCAAAATACATAAGTATAGTTGATATAACTGTACATAGCTCTGTAAATGGCACAGTTAATAAAGAAGTTTTAGTGTTTACAATTTTTAATAAACTAACTACTGATGCTAAAACTAAAGGAATACTTGCTGATATTACAACTGAAATTATAGTCGACAATTGTTTTTTATTTTTTTTATTCATTAAAAAGATTATAAAAGATAAAACAAGTACACTAATAATTGGAGTTATACCTGATACTACAATTGATATAAAGGCACTACTAACATTAGATAATCCCCATACATGTTTAAAAGAAAAACTTCTACTTACTAATTCTGCTATCACCCAAATTGCAAGAATTATCATTGCATAGGTTAAATGTTTTCCATTATCTTTATTTACAATTTGTTGCAATTTTTCAACTGGATTTTTAAACATCTCTAATATAAATCCTTTTGTTTCAATACTATCTTGCTTTATATTTACATTTTTTATTGTGTCTTTAACTTGTGATACTGTATCAACTGTTTCCTTTTTTAACTCCTCTGTATTATTCGCTTTATTTTCTTCGCTTACTGTTTCTACATTATTTTCTATATTTTCTTCTTTTTTATTTTCTTCCATCTTTAATTCTATTCCTTTCTCAAGGCGTCTTGGGTTGGAAAGAATTATTTTTCAACCTTTATCGCCATTTTTTATTCTTATTATATTATAATAAAACTAAATATTAACTTTATAATTAATCACCTAAATTTATTCCTAAATTTCTAGCTGTTTTTACTAAGTCATCTTCCATAGTAACTTTTCTTAAATTACTTTCTTCAGTATTTCCTGATACAGCTCCTATTTTTGTATTTTTTCCTACTACATCTTCTAAAGATACTGAATCTAATCTACCATTTTTAATTACTACAAGTTGTCCAAATTTTTCTTGAATTGCAAGTTCCATTGCTTTTGTTCCATACTTTGAACATAAAACTCTGTCAAAAGCTGTTGGTGTTCCTCCTCTTTGCATATATCCTAAAGTTGTATTTCTAGCTTCTAAGCCTGTTAATTCTTCTAGTTGTTTTGCTACAATTTCTCCAACTCCTCCAAGTTTTGTATTATCAACACCAATTCCATTATCTCTTTTATTTTTTATTGTAATTTCTCCACCTAAAGGCTTTGCTCCTTCTGCTACAACAACTACACTAAAGTTTTTTCCAACTTTTTTTCTATTTTCAATTTTTTGTGCAACTTTTTGTATATCATATGGAATTTCTGGAATTAGTGCTATATCTGCTCCTCCTGCTATTGATGCTTCTAAAGCTATCCAGCCTGCATATCTTCCCATAACTTCTAATACCATTACTCTATGATGTGTTTCTCCTGTTGTATGCAATCTATCTAAAGCTTCCATTGCTACTGATACTGCTGTATTGTATCCAAAGGTTATTTCTGTACATGCAACATCATTATCAATGGTTTTTGGCACACCTATTACTTTTACACCTTTTGTTGAAAAATCTCTTGCTGATTTTTGTGTTCCATCTCCTCCTAAGGTAAAAATACAATCAAATCCAAATTCTTTTATGTTTTCAATTGCTTTATCTGACATATCTTTGTATTCTATTGTTCCATCTTCTTTTTCTATTTTGTAATTAAATAAATTTGAATTTGTAGATGATCCTATTATTGATCCTCCTTTCGGTAAAATTCCTGTTGCTTCCCCATCTTGTGATGTTGTTAATCTTTCAAAATCTTTTTTTAGTAATCCATTATAGCCATCCATAATTCCATAACATTCTATGCCATGATGTTCTGCTGTTTTTACTATTGCTCTTATTACTGCATTAAAGCCTGATACATCTCCACCATTTGCTAATATTCCTACTTTTCTTAACATTTTTTCCTCCCTCTTAAGTAATTATTATTTATTATTATATCAATAATTTCAAAAATTACAACATTTTTTTCCATTTAAGTTTTTATTTTTTTAATTTATCTGTTACAGTTTAGTAAATTGCTATTGAACTAAGCTACTTAAGTCCTACAAATCTTGATTTCTAGGGGGAGATAATTAAATAATAGGAAGCAAAATATTTAAAATATTTATTCAAATTCTCGGTTGCCTTACAAATATTAAGAAATTCTAATCATCTAAAATGAGCCTCTTTCACTTTTATTTTATCATTTATAACGTTCAAAATTACACTATTATCCATTTAGAATAAATTACGAATGCGACTGTAGTAGGCATACAAATTCTAAAACAAAAGTCATAAAGGGTCCTGTCTTCGGGTATAGTTGTGACTTTTGTTATAGAATTTGTTGACGTCGCGAAAGGTAGCCGAGGAATTTATGAGAAATTATAAAAGTCAATACCAAAATTACCAAAAAAGGGAAAATAATTTTTACCA
>CAMXQV010000042.1 GCA_947245515.1 uncultured Clostridium sp.
GTTAGGGTTATTATAATTACTCCTGATAGGATTATTAATATTATTATCGTTATTATCAAGGCTATTAAAGTTACCCCTTTAAAGGTATAATTCATAAAATCTATCTCCATTCTAAATTATTTATATTTGTTACTAAATTATAGCATAATTATAATAATAAAACATTACATATTTATTACATAAAAATTACTTTTCCTTTACATAATGCAAGATAAACATAAATTCTTATTATATAAACTCTTCAAATACTAAATTTGCAAAATCTAAACCTCTATTTGTAAGTCTAATATTATCACCATCTACTAATATTAGATTGTCCTTTACCAATCTATTTAATTCCTTTCTAAATAAATAAATTGGATTTTCACCATATTTATATTTAAAGTCAGTAATACTTACACCTTCTAACTTTCTTAATCCAAGCATCATATACTCTCTCTTAGCATCTTCTAAGTTTTGTACTTCATGAATTATATAATTTTCCTTAATATTACCTGATTGTATATTTTTAATATATTTTTGTATATCAATTAAATTAGAATACCTTTTATTATTTAAATATGAATGAGCAGCAACTCCAATTCCAATATACTCTTTTTGACTCCAACAATTTAAGTTATGTTTTGACTCCATATCCTTTTTTGAAAAATTTGATATTTCGTATTGATAAAATCCATTTAATTCAAGAATTTTTTTTACATGCCAATACATTCTTCTTTCAAGTTCTTCACTTGGTAATTCTAATTTTCCTTCCTTTACTAAATTAGCTAATTTAGTATCTTCTTCTAATATTAAAGAATATACACTAATATGATTTGGATTTAGTTCTAATATTTTCATAATTGACTCTTTTAAATCTTGTATTGTTTGATTTGGTAAACCTAACATCAAATCTACACTAACATTTTTTATACCAACTTGATTTATAATTTCATATGCGGTTAAAAAATCTTGATAAGTATGTATTCTACCTATTTTCTCTAATAACCTATCCTTTGTACTTTGTAATCCAATACTAATTCTATTAATTCCACTTTTTTTATAAGTCTCTATCTTTTTTAAAGTTACAGTTCCTGGATTAACTTCTATTGTTTTCTCTATCTCTTCCCATTTTACATCCTTTTCTTGTAATTTTGACTTTAACTTATTCAAAATTATTTCTATATTATTTTCATCAATAAAAGAAGGTGTACCACCTCCAATATATATTGTATTTACTTTAAATTTATTTAAAGTATAACTATCAATTTCTTTTATTACACTTTCGATATATTCTTTTACAACATCTTGCTTATTTGTATATGAAATAAAATCACAATAATAGCATTTTCTTTTACAAAATGGTATATGAATATAAATCCCTAATTCCCTACTATTCATCTTTTCCTCAACCTTATTATAACTCATCTGCAAGTTCTATTATCTTTTTTAATCTATAATTTACACCTGATTTTCCAACAGGATTTTTTAACCTTTTTCCTAATTCAATTAAAGAAATATCTGGATTGCAAATTCTAAGTTCTGCAATTTCCTTTAAATTATCATTCAAATCATTAAATTTTCCACTGTCTTTTAATTTATTAATAGCAGAAATCTGTTCAACAGAAGCATTAATTGTTTTATTTAAATTAGCTGTTTCACAATTTACTAATCTATTAACTTTACCTCTCATTTCCCTTTGTATACGTATATCCTCAAATTTAAGCACTGCACTATTTGCACCTATCAAAGCTAATAGCTTTGATATTTCTTCACCTTCTTTTATATAAATACTATACTTATTTTTAGTATTTATCTTTTTTACCATAATTCCTAAATTCTGTAATATCTTCATTATATCTTCTAAACTTTCCTTATTAGAAAAATTTACTTCTAAATGATATTTATTATCTGGATTATTTATGGAACCAGATCCCAAAAAGGCACCTCTTATAATCGCCTTCAAATCTTCCTGATTTTTTTTTTCTAAAATTTCCTTTTTAAGCCTAATTTCATTATGCGAAAAATCAATTAAGTTTTCAATATTTTTAGTCTTTATTGATACAACAAAAATCTTTCCAATTATATCAATTTTGTGATTAATATTTAAATTAGACAATAATTTTGAAAATCTGTTTATATTATAATCACTTTCAGTTGTATATTCTATTTTCTTATTCTTAATGTATATATTTTTAGAAACAAGATATCCAATTAATTCATATTTTACTAATTCTTTATTTGATAAAGTTTTTAAATTATTCAACTCTTGCTTTATATCTGAAGAAAAAGACATGTTAAAACCACCTTTCTATTTAAATCTGAGCTACAATTACTCTATCCTTTCCAGCCAAATCTTCTATTGAATATACCTTTGAAAAATCTCCTTTATCTTTAATAAGGTCAATAACTTGACTTTTTTGATCAAATCCAATTTCTAAACATAGATATCCATTCACCTTTAAATAATTAGAAGAAGAATTAATAATTTTTCTATAAAAATCTAAGCCATCTAATCCTCCATCTAATGCTAACTTTGGCTCATTTTGTACTTCTTTACTTAAAGATTTAATTACATCTTTCCTTATATATGGTGGATTAGATACTATAATATCATATCTTTCCTTAACTATACTGTAAAATAAATTTGAATTTATAAAAGAAATTTTACTTTCAACCGCCTGATTTTTAGCATTCAACTTTGCAACTCTTAAAGCCTCTTTGCTAACATCAACTGCTATTATTTGACAATCTTCAATATATTTAGCAAGTGAAATAGCTATTGCTCCACTTCCTGTACACATATCTAAGATTTTTATATCTTTCATACCTTTAGAAATATTAATTACCTCTTCAACTAGAATTTCAGTATCTGGTCTTGGTATAAGCACACTTTCGTCTACATAAAAATCCATTTTCATGAACTCTTGTAAATGTGTAATATATTGCAAAGGAACACCATAAATCAATTGTTCAATTCCCTTTTTAAATTCAATAATTTGTGCCTTTGTTAATTCATCTTCATCATGTACTATAAGGTATTCTCTATTTTTGTTTATAGAATGTTGCATAAGTAACCTTGCTTTTAAACTTGCGTTATCTATTCCATTACTTCTTAAATCTAAGGTTCCTTTTTTAATTAAATCTTTTATTTTCATCATATCTCCCCACCTTATTGTCAAGGGGGACGGGGAAATTTGGCAATAATTATCTGCTCTACAGAACCTAGCTCTAAATCACACATGTTTGTAGAGTTAAGATATTTACAGAATATTAAAAAAGTTTTATTTTTTCATATACTTAAAAGTCTTTAAATAATCTTTAAAAAATTCAAAAAAAGTTTATAAAAACTCTTTTTGAATTTTCTAAAATATAAAAACAATATTGTCATTCAGACTAAAAACGTGTTAATAGCCTAATTTTATCTACAATAGTTTTTAAAAAAATTTAAACATAATACTACTTCAAGGTATAAATAAAAATCTATTAGTCTGAACAGTAACAAAACAATAAATAATTATTGCCAAAAATCTCCGTCCCTATTGACAATCTTCAAAAAATCTTCTAAAGTCTTCTTCATTTATTTTTTCTTTTTCTAATAATGTCAAGGCTATTGCATCTAATTTATCTCTATGTTGTATTAACAATTGCTGAGCATCCTTATATGCAGTATCTATTAATAATTTGACTTCGTTGCCTATTCTATCTCCTATATTTTCGCCAAACATTTGCATCTCATATGGCTCCTTACCTTGAAAATCAATAGGTCCTAAAGTATCACTCATTCCATATTTTGTTACCATATCTCTTGCAATTTTAGTTGCTACTTCTATATCGTTACTTGCACCTGTTGATATATCATCTAAAACTAGTTTTTCTGCTGCTCTACCTCCTAATAATGCAATTAGTTTTTCTTCCATTTCTGTTTTTGATATATAGTATTTATCCTCGTCAGACTTATACATTGTATAACCACCAGTTATACCTCTTGGTATTATTGATACTTCTTTTACATTTGTCTGAGTTGGTAAATATCTACTTACTACAGCATGTCCTGCTTCATGATATGCTGTTAGTTTTTTATCTTTATCTGATATTACTCTTGCTCTTTTTTCAAGACCTACTGTTACCTTTTTTACTGCTTCTTCTATGTCATCATCCTCTATAGCTTCATGCATTCTCTTAGTAGCAATTATTGCTGCTTCATTTAATATATTTGCTAATTCTGCTCCTGTGAAGCCTGCTGTATCTTCTGCTATGTTTTCTAAATTTATATTCTCAGATATTTTTTTATCCCTTGTGTGTATTTTTAAAATTTCTAGTCTTCCTTTTAGATCTGGTGTTGGTATTGTAATTTGTCTATCAAATCTTCCTGGTCTTAATAAAGCTTTATCTAACATTTCTGGTCTATTTGTTGCAGCTAATACTATTATTGTTTCTTCTGAACTAAAACCATCCATTTCTACTAATAATTGATTTAAAGTTTGATTATTTTCTGTTTCTGCTCCACTATTTGATGATCTTCTTGCTCCTATTGCATCAATTTCATCTATAAATACAATACATGGTGCTATTTTTCTTGCTTTTTCAAATAGTTTACGTACACGAGATGCACCTAGTCCAGCAAACATTTCTATAAATTCTGAACCACTCATTGAAATAAATGGAACATCTGCTTCTCCAGCAATTGCTTTAGCAATTAACGTTTTTCCTGTACCAGGCTTTCCATACAATAATACTCCTCTTGGTACTTTTGCTCCCATTTTTGCAAATTTCTCTGGTCTTTTTAAAAAGTCTACTATTTCTATAAGTTCTTCTTTTTCTTCATCAAGACCAGCAACATCATCAAATTTAATTTTTGTTTTTCTTTCAGTGTCATCATAAACCTTTCCTTTTTCGCCAAGTCCTTGCATTTTTATTATCATTACTATTAATATAACCATTAAGGCTGTTGGTAAAAATGTTATTATTACACTTGAAATTTGACTTAATACACTTCGTGGCTTTTGTATTAGTTCTATTTCATTTCCTTCTGCTACCTTTGCTTGTACTAAAGTTATAAAACTCTCTGTTTGTGGTACTATTGTTGTTTTTTCTTCTTGTACATTTTTCATTTTTACTTTTATTGTTGTACTTCCTGTTGTCATTTCTATTTTTTCTACATTTCCATAGGATATCTCTTTAATTAAATCTGTATAAGCAAGAGTTTTTTCATCTTTTTTATCTTTATTAACTGCAAAGAATATTCCTATTCCAGTAATAACTGCAACTATTAATATTATAACTAATATTCCAATTAATAATTTTTTATCCTTCTTGTTTTGTTCTTTTTCATTTTTATTCATGTTGCTTACTTTTTCTCCTTTCTTTTTTAAGCCTTTGAACCTTCTGGTTCTTCTCCCTGATTTTCCTTGTCTTTTTTGTTTTCCTTCTTATTCTCTTCTTTCTTTTCTTTTTTTTCTTCTTTTTTAGTTTCTTTATTTCTATTTTTCTCTTCTTCTTCCTTTTCTTTTTGTTCTTCTAATTGTTGTTTTACAATCGCTTCCGCTTCTGCTATTTTAATTAATTCAGCTTGTTTTTTTATAAACTCAGACTTCAAAATAAAAATTGCTGCTACTAAATATATTGCTGCTACTGATACATACATTACTTCGAAATATTCCATATTAAAATCAACAAATATATTTACTCCTACATATAACATATTTAAAATTGTTGATAAAGTAAGTGCATATATTGACATATTAAAAATTGCTACATATCTCATTCTTATTTTTGCTAACCATGATGCTAAATATCCAAATATACTTAAAAATAGTGCATTTGAGATTGTAGTTAAAAAATACATTATAAAACTATAAACAAAAACCGTTATAAATACACTAACATATAAATTTGTAATTTGTGAACTTTTTGCGTAATTTATGACATCTTGTTTTGTAAATTCTTGTATTCCCATTTGATTTAAAAGGTCCTTATAATTATAATTTATAGTTCCTGTAACAGATGGATTTTTTAGAATAACTTTATTTTTTAAGATAATTATTCCACTACCACTTTCTGATACTTGATTAATATATTGATTTATTTTGTTTTCTTCTTCTGTTTTTGTATCAATTATTGTTTTTCCAAGAAAAGAATCGTCTTTTTGTATTACTATTGTATCTTGAGACTCAACTTTAAGTTTACCTTCTTTATATGAAAATTCTGGAAAATCCTTTTGTAAATAATTTATTCCATCTTGTACCATTTCATAAGTTTGATATATTATTCCTATGCAAAGAACAATTGCAAGTATAGCAGTTATTTTAGCTAAATAAGAAATTGCCTTACCAACTCCTTGTGCTGCCATTTCTGGATATTCCTCTATTTTTACAATTGAAGACCAAACTTTTTTAAAAAAGCCTTTTTTTATTGGCTTAGTTTCTTCTATTTTTTGTTCTTCCTTTGACTCTTTTTCTTCCATCCTTATCTATACTCCCTTCTTAAGCTAGAATCAATAAATTTTGGATTAACTTCGAATATAACTTTTTCACCTATATCAATATCTTTACCAGTAATATCACAAACTACGTGATAGGTTCCAATTCTACCTAATATTTTACATCTGGTATTTCTAATTTTTGCATACTTTGATTGATCTTTTAGAAAATCTTTTATATCTCTAACTACATATCTTATTTTATCAATTACTCTAAACATATCTCTATCATTAGACAAGTTTATTCCATTCATATATCCACATGGAATAACTGCAATTTTTGTAGCTTTTTTAGTAGTATACGTATTAGAATATCCAATATTAAATCCCTTAGGTAGTTCTTTTATCTCTGCAATTTGAGACTCTAAATATGCTATTCTTTTTAGTCCTATATTATTACTAAAAGATAATCTTCCTAAAAAGGCTGATCCAACTCTTACTGCATTTAAATGCATATTTGGAAATTTTAAGGTCGCTGATGAATTGCATATATGAAGTAAGCCTGTATCAAAGTCTTCCATTTTTAACCTTTCTATTACCTTGATAAATCTTTCAAATTGCATTTCTGTATATTTATCCTTAAAGAAACTTATAGAAAAATGTGAAAAAGTTCCTTCTATATTCACATTTTTTAGGTCTTTTACCGAATTAAGTATTTCTTCTGGCTTTGTGTAAATAAATCCATATCTACCAAATCCAGTATCAATTTTTAAATGCGCTCTAATTTTCTTCTTTTTTTCTTTTCCAACTTCCTCTGCAATTCTTGCAGCTTCTTTTGATCCAATTGTTATTATAATATTATTTTCTACTAGAGTTTCCACATCTTGTTTTATTGCTGTGGATGATAACATTAAAAGGTCTTGTTTGATTCCAGCCTCTCTTAATTGTAGTGCTTCTTCAATTGTTGATACTGCAAATATTGATATTCCTTGGTCAATTAATATTTTAGTATATTCTACTATACCTAATCCATAACCATTTCCTTTTACAACTGCTATAACTTTTACTTTATTTTCCTTATCTTCTTGTCCACTTTTATCAACATATTTCTTTATTTGTTCTATATTATGTTTTAAATCTTCTTTATTTATTACTAAAGTATTCAAATTTTTTCTCCTTAAAAGATTTGTTTGTAATATTATGGTTTTGTATTATCTATTTTTAAAATACCTTCTCATGAAACTAATTTATATTAGGCTTATTTCTTTAATTTTCTCTTAAGTTGTCTTAAGGTTCTAAAGGTTTTTTCTGAGAATCTGTATAATTTATAGGTTAAAGGTTTAAATGGATAATATACTTCTCCTATAAATTCTGTAAAAGTTGCTCCAAAGCCTTGTTTGAATCTATATAATCCATATTGTGGATGGTTTTCATCAACTACTCCTGATACTCCTCTAAAGTCATATATGTCATCATTTCTTGCAATTGCCATTTTTATCATTTCCCATTGTAATAAATAGTTGGGCATTAAATTTCTATGTTGGTTACTACTTGCTCCGTATAAGTACCAAGTTTTGTTTCCATAGAATATTGGGATAACTCCTGATATTGGCTTGTCCTCATAATATGCCATTAAAATTTTCATGTGTTTTGGTCCTAAACAATCATACATTTTTTCAAAGTATTCTAATGGACGTATTATGAATCCATCTCTTGCTCCTGTTTCAATCATTATTTTATGGAAGTTTTTTAAGTCTTCTTTTGTCCCTTCTTTTATTGTTACTCCTTTTTTTCCTGCTAGTTTTATATTGTATCTCCATTTTTGCTTGAAACCTGCTAAAATTTCTTCCTCTGTTTTATCTTTTATATCTAGTCTAAATACATATCTTGGTTGTATTTCGTCTTTAAAGTCTTTTGCATCGTCTTTTATTTTATATCCTAAATTTGTTACTATATCTCTAAAACTTTCATCGCTACTTAATATGTCTGGCTCTATTCTTAATACTATAGCTTTGTATTTTTTGGCTAATTCTTTTGCTCCTTCTGTTATTTGTTTCATTACTGATATGTCATGTATATCACATACTGGTCCTCTTGATGCATACATTATATTTCCGAATATTGGCATTTTTCTGATTAGCACACATAGTGACCCTATTATGTTTCCATCTTCGTCTTCTGCTAGTATTACTTCTGGTTTCCAGTTTGGCTTTTTTACTTCTGACCATTCTAATGATTGCTGAAAGTTACATCTCTCATTGCTTTCTAAAAATTTCTTGTATTCTTGTTTCGATTCTTCGTCTGTTACGAATCTCATTGATTTTCTCATTCCTCCTATTTTATTATTTACAATATATTGGTATTTTACACTAAATCATAAAAATTTACAAGTAATTTAAGGCAATCGCTTAAAATTTTAATTATTTATTTGTTTGTATTTAATTAGTTAAAAATAGTACGAAAAGAGTTTATAAATATATAAAAATATTTATAATTTTAGTTATCAACTAATTTACTTAATTTACCTTGTAAAATTTTAATTTTTATAATATGCTTTTAATAGTTTTTAAAAAGGAGGAGATATTTGTATGAAAAACAAATTTTTATCAGTTCTTTCAGTAGGATTAGTTGCCATTATAGTAGTAGCAATTAGTGATTTATTTGCAATGTTATCACTAGGAAGTTTTGCATGGATTGCATTTATTTCATGGAATTTTACAGCAAAAGCAACAGATGATTCTCCAAAAAGCAAATTACTTATTCGATTAATAATTAGTATTCCAATAGGATTAATTCTAGCAATTTGTATGATACATATCCCTATTTTATTTGATAATAATATTGTTATTAAATATTTAATTGTTTTCTTATGTAATGGAATTGCTGTATTATTCCCAACTAAACTTGTATCAGGTATTTTTTTAGGAATTGGAATAACTTTCTCTGGTTTAGGAGTAGGCATCATGCCAAATACCTTAAAAGATGCTTTTATAATACTTTCTGTTATTGTAATTTTTTCTATATTAGGAATGATAGCAGCATGGTCTTCTGAAAAGCTTCAAAACAAAACAAATTAAAGAAAATCAAAGATTTTCTTTAATTTGTTCTCGCCCGATTTGAGTTTTCGACTGTAAGAAAAAAATCTCAAAGGGCTAGCGATTGTAGCTTTTTATACAATAGGAAAATAAAAACTAATAATTAGAATCCAGATTCTTTTATTAGTTTTTTATTCCAATATTGTATAATATACACTTTAAGTATGCTTATTAATTTAAAATTATAATTTTCTTTATTTTCTCAATTCATCTATAATTATTTTATAATCTTTAGCGAGCAAAATAGCTGTACCAGAAACAAGAATATTAGCACCTGCATTTTTTATACTAGGACATGTTTTTAAATTAATTCCTCCATCTGCCTCGATATCTATATCTAAATTTTTTTCAGTAACATATTTAGTTAAAGTTTCAATTTTATCTATCATACTAGAAATTAAAGTTTGTCCACCTTTTCCTGGTTCTACAGTCATTACTAAACACATATGTACATATGGTAAAAATTCATAAATTTTTTCTATCTTTGTATCTGGTTTCACAGAAATACCCACTTTACAATTATTCTCTTTAAGGAATTTTATTATTTCAAAAACTTCATCATTATTTTTACAAGCTTCATAATGAAAGGTTATTATATTTGGCTCAACTGCTAAAAAATCCTCTATAGCTGGTTTTATATCTGAAACCATTAAATGAACATCCAAGGGTAAATTTGATATTCTTTTTATATAAGATGCATATTCTAACATTTTATTATATGTATCTTTTTCTACAAATTTTCCATCCATTACATCAATATGAAAATAATCTGTTTTTGATTTTTCTAATTCTAAAAAGGTCTTTGCTTCTTCACCTTTTTTAACTGAAAGAATTGATGTTGAAATCTCTACCATTTTTTATGTTCCTCCTTATTTTTTAAAATTTCATATATTTTTAAAAAACTTTTATATCTTGACTCATCTATTTTTCCATCTTTTATAGCTTCTTTTATTCCACACTTTTCCTCTTTTATGTGTGTACAACCTACAAATTCACAATTTTCTATTTCCTTTTTAAATTCTCTAAAATATTTTGCTAAACATCTACTTTCTATTTCTAAAATATCAAAGGTTGAAAAACCAGGAGTATCAGCTATATATGAATTTTCGTCTATTTTGTATAGTTTTATTGAAGTTGTTGTATTCTTCCCTTTTTTATTTTTTTTGCTAATCTCTCCTTCTTGTGTAATATCTGCATTAAATATCCCATTTATTAAAGTTGATTTTCCTACACCTGAATTTCCTGAAAAAGCATTTATATTATTTTTTAATATTTTCTTTACATCCTTTATTCCCTTTTTTTCCTTTGCTTGTGTTTCTAATACTTTATAACCTATCTTTTCATATATATTTTTAATAGCTTTAAATTGTTCTTCTTTATCTAAGTCTGTTTTATTTAGTATTATTGTTGCTTTTATATCTAGCAACTCTGCAAAGGCTAACTGCTTATCTAACATTAATAAATCTGGCTTAGGATCTTTACTTGAGACAACATAAACTATTTGTGTAATATTTGCAAGTTTAGGTCTTTTTATATAAATTTCTCTTGTTTCTATTTTATCTATTATAGCTTTTCTATTTTTTTTATCAATTATATCAATTTCTACTTTATCCCCAACAGTTGGTATTATTTCATCTTTTTTAAATTTTCCTCTAGCAATTGCTTCGTAGATTTCTCCATCCTTTGCTTCTATATAATATAAATTAGAAATATTTTCTATTATTAATCCTTGCATTTTTCCTCCATTTTTTAAAAGGAATAGAAGTAATCCTATTCCTTTTTATAAGGTAAGTTTTTTAGTTACTTATTAAAATTATTCAGCTATATAGGTAGTCATGTTACTATAGTTTATTTGTCCTTGATTTTTTAATACATCATCTATATATACTTTTATTTCTTTTGTCCCTGTTCCTTTAGTTGTTCCTGCAGATATATTTGTTTCTGATGCTTTAACTGTCTGATTATATATTGTGTCATTCCCTACAACTACTTTTAATTTTACATTTTTTTCTTTCTTTGTTGTGTTTGTTGTATTTGTTGTATTTGTTGTATTTCCTGTTGTATTATTTTTTGCAGTGTTTGTAGTAGTTATTGTTTCATATATATCTCCTTTTAGTAAGGATTTTACATTTACTGATACTGCTACTGATTTCATCTCTGCTATTTTGTTTACTGTTATTGTTACTGATGTTCCTTCATCAACTACTTTTCCAGTTTCTAGGCTTTGTTTTAAAACTGTTCCATTATCTTTTGTTGTATCTTCTTCATAGGAAAGGTTAACTTTTAATCCTAAATCTTCTATTGTTTTTTTAGCATTAGCTTCTGTTTGACCAATTACACTTATCATTGTTACTTGTTTTATTCCAGTTCCTATACTTACATGAATTTTTACTGTATCTCCTGCAAATATGTCTGAATTTGCTTCAGTTTCTTGACTTATTACATATCCTTCTTCTACTTTTTTACTAGTTTCTTCTACTATTTCTACTTTTAGTTTAGCATCTTCTAAGGCTTTAATTGCTTCATCTTTTTCCATTCCTACTACTTTTGGTACAATAGTCTTTTCTTGCCCTTTACTTATTACAACTTTTACAGTGCTTCCTTGTTTTACTTTATTATAATTTTCGATATAAGATGGATCTTGTGATATTATATATCCTTCTGGTACATCTTTGTTATATTCCTCTTTGTCTACTTCATATTTTAATTTTGCATTTTCTATTTCTTGTTTTGCTTCTTCTTTTGATATTCCTACTACATTTGGCATAGCTACTTCTGGTGGATTTGTTACATTTAATATTATCATTGTTCCACTTAAACTTAATGCAAATAAGATTATTAAACCAATAATTGTACTTGCTATTTTGTGTCTTTTTATAAAATTTTTGAAGCCTCTTTGTTCTTCGTAATTATCATATTCTTCCTCATCTTTGTACCTTGTTGTATCTATTACTTGCGTTCTTGCTGTTGGATCATATTCTTCTTCAACAAAGTCTCCATCTGGATTTTTTAAGGCTTTTTTTAAGTCAATTAACATGTCAGTTGCTGTTTGATATCTTAAGCTACTTTCTTTTTGTAAGGCTTTCATTATTATTTGATTAACTGCACTTGGTACATTTGGATTTATTTCAATTGGTTCTTCTGGGTCTTCTTGCATATGTTTTAAAGCTACAGATACTGGTGTATCTGCATCAAATGGCACTTTACCTGTTATCATTTCATACATTACTACACCTAAAGAATATATATCTGATTTTGCATCTGTAAAGCCTCCTCTTGCATGCTCTGGTGAAAAGTAATGTACTGATCCTATTGTTTTTCCAAAGGCTGTAATTGTAGAATTTGATACCGCTTTAGCTATTCCAAAATCTGTTACTTTTGCTACTCCATCTTCTGTAATTATAATATTATGTGGTTTTATATCTCTATGTATTATATTGTTTTTGTGTGCTCTTTCTAGTGCTGATGCAATTTGTATTGCTACATTTATTGACCATTTCCAAGGTAAAGGTCCTTCTTCTTCTATTATTATTTCTTTTAAGGTTTTTCCTTGTATTAATTCCATTACTATATAATATAGGTTTCCATCTACACCAACATCATAAATTGATACTATGTTCGCATGTGTTAGTCTCGCTGCTGATTGTGCTTCTCCTTCAAATCTTTTTATAAATTCTTCATCTGTTGTAAATTCGTCTCTTAATATTTTTATTGCTACATTTCTTTTTAGTACTTTGTCTATTGCTTTATATACTGTAGCCATACCTCCATTGCCTATATTTTTTATAATCTCATATCTATTTCCTAATATCTTACCTTCTAAATTCATATTTCTCTCCCCTTAATATGTGTTTATATGTAGGTTGTTATATGTTTTTGATGACTATTACTGTTATATTGTCATATCCTCCATTATTATTTGCTATTTCTACTAGTTGCTTTGTCGCTAATTCTATATTTTTCTTTGATAATTCATACATTTCTCTTTGAGATACTAAATTTGATAATCCATCTGAACACATTATTAGTATGTCATCTTTTAAAAATCCTTTTACCATGACGTCAGGTTCAACAAAGGCATTGCATCCGCAGTGCTTTAATTAACATATTTTTTTGCGGATGGTGCAAAGCTTCTTCTTTTGTTATTGTTCCATCTTTTACTAATTTTTGTACATAACTATGGTCTTGTGTTAGTTTTCTCATGAATTCTTTTCTTATTCTATATATTCTACTATCTCCTATATGTCCAATAAATGCCTTATTATTATATATTAAACATATTTCTAATGTAGTACCCATTTTTTCTAATTCTTTATTTTCTTGTGATTTTTCATATACTACCATGTTTGCATATTCCATACTACTTCCTATTAATTGAATTATGCTTTCTTTGTCTTTTGATATTTGTTTAAAATTGTTTTCTATGTAGTTTTTAGCTGATTGTATTGCTAACTTACTGGCTATTTCTCCTCCATTATAGCCTCCCATTCCATCTGCTAACATGTATAATTGTATTTCGTCTATTGAGTTCGATATTGAATAATAGTCTTCATTTTTTTCTCTTACTTTTCCTACATCCGTTTTAGCATATGCTTTTATCATTTTTTCACCTCTCTTTTCTTTAAAATTTTATCTATTTCTTCTATTTTTTATCCTTTTATTTACTTTGTTATTTATATCATAATTTTTGCTTTTTGGCAAGAAATCTATTATAATCGTTTAACTTTTTTAAAAATATACTTTATTGACTAAAGAATACTTGAAAGTTATAATATACTTGTAAAATATAATAACATAAAATTGAAGAAGAATTGTGCTTTTAGGAAGGAATGAGATTAAAAAATGAAACAAAACTATTTAGAAAAACTAGAATTCAACAAAATACAAGAAACACTAAGTACCTTTTCAATAACCTATATAGGAAAAGAACTTAGTCAAAAAATAGAACCAAGTAATAAAAAAGAAGAAGTTAAACATAACTTAGAAGAAACGCAAGAAGCAGTTAAACTAATAGAAAGAAATTCTACTCCAACAATAACAGAAATAGACAATATAGAAATAATTTTAAAAACACTAGAAAGCAAAAATACCTTATCAATAAAAGCTATACTATCACTAGTAAATATTCTGAAAATATCAAGAGAACTAAAAGACTATATCAATAAAGATTTTATAAACGAAGAAGAATATCCTATTTTATATCCATTATTTACAGAACTTTATACAAATAAAAATATAATACAAAAAATAGATTCATGTATAATAAATCAAGATACCATAGATGATAAAGCATCTAAGCAACTTGAAAGTATTAGAAATAAACAAAAAAAATTAGAACAAGATATCAGAAACACTTTAAATAAAATGCTTCACTCTTCTACATATTCTAAATACTTACAAGAAAATGTAATAACAATTAGAAACGATCGTTTTGTTATCCCTGTAAAAGAAGAATATCGTTCAAAAATAAAAGGATTTATTCATGATATTTCAAATGCAGGATCTACTATTTTTATAGAACCTATTTCTGTATTTGATATGAACAATGAAATAAATCAACTAAAAATGGACGAACAAATTGAAATAGAAAAAATACTTAAAGAATTATCACTATCATTTATGCCATACACTAAAGAATTAA
The DNA here is from genome assembly GCA_947245515.1 of uncultured Clostridium sp. Lineage (GTDB taxonomy): Bacteria > Bacillota > Clostridia > TANB77 > CAG-508 > CAG-269. The sequence goes on from CAMXQV010000042.1 coordinate 15,137, forward strand.
AAAAAGATAGCGAATTAATTGGAACTATAGACTTTATATTTGCCAAAGGAAATTTTTCAAAATCTATTAATGGAACTACTCCTATAATTAATAATAATAAGCAAATATCTTTAATAAATGCAAAACACCCACTAATTGATAAAAATAAAGTAGTTCCTATTTCAATTGAACTTGGCAAAGACTTTTCAACTTTGTTAATTACAGGACCTAATACTGGTGGAAAAACTGTAACTTTAAAAACTGTTGGATTACTTACTTGTATGGCATGTAGTGGATTAAATATTCCAGCAAAGGAAAATTCTAGCATATATGTTTTTGATAAAATCTTTACTGATATTGGAGATGACCAAAGCATTAGTGATTCTTTAAGCACTTTTTCTTCTCACATAACAAATATTGTAGAAATAACTAAAAAGGTTAATACCAATTCTTTAGTTTTAATTGACGAATTAGGCTCAGGAACAGATCCTGTAGAAGGTGCAAATCTTGCAATTAGTATATTAGACTTTTTAAAAAAGCAATCTTGTCTTACAATTGTTACAACACATTATCAAGAATTAAAACATTATGCTCTAGTAACAGAACAATTTGAAAATGCATCTGTAGAATTTGATATTAATACTTTAAGTCCAACTTATAAGTTATTAGTTGGTATACCTGGAAAAAGTAATGCCTTTGCTATAAGTAAAAAATTAGGTTTATCTGAATCTATAATAAACAACGCTAAAGCCTTAATGTCTAAAGATGAGGTGAATTTGGAGGAAATATTAAAAAACATTTATGATGATAAATCCACTATTGAAAAAGAAAAGATTGAAATTGAAAAACAATTAGAACAAATTAATTTATTAAGAAAATCTTTAGAACGTGATAATTCTTTACTTAAACAACAAGAAAATGATTTAATACAGGATGCCAAAATTAAAGCTAGAGATATTTTATTAAAGGCTAAAGATGAGGCTTCTTCAATTATAAAAGAATTAAATAACTCTTCTAATAACCAAAAGTCTAATCAACTACGAAATAAATTAAATGATAAAATTAAAGAATTGAATATTATAGATTCTGAAGAAGTCATTACAACTAATAATAATTTAACTTTAGAAGATATCAAACCTAATATGGAAGTTTATATTTCAAGCTTTAAGCAGAATGGAATTGTTTTATCACATGTTAATAAATCAAAAGAAGTACAAGTTCAAATTGGTACTATTAAAACTAAGGTAAATATAAAATATTTATTCTTACCTAATTCAAGTAGTATAAATAATAAGAAAGATGTTAATTTGTCTTATTCTAAGATTTCTAAGACTAAGAATGTAAAATCTGAAATCAAGGTTATTGGTTTAAATGTTGAAGAAGCTTCTTTTGTTGTTGATAAATTTTTAGATGATTGCTCTTTGGCAAAACTTAAAACTGTAAGAATTGTTCATGGTAAAGGTACTGGAAAGTTGCGTGATGGGATACATAAATTTTTAAAAACTAATCATCATGTAAAATCTTTTAGATTAGGTACTTATGGTGAGGGTGAAATGGGTGTTACTGTTGTTGAATTAAAATAGTTATTGATATAATCTTTTTTGTAAAAGCCTATTATTTTTTTATTCAATAGGCTTTTACTATTGAACTATTGATTTTAAATATATTATTTCATTATTTTGTCTTTCTATTTTTTTTTCGATTCTTTCAAATCTATCTTCATGTTCTTGTAGTTTTTCTGTATGAAAAGTTATTACATCTAATATTGCTTGCAATTTGTCTCCATGCTCTACTTCAATTCTTGTTAGTGTATTTCCTAATCTTGTTATTTCTTCTTGCATTTCTAGCAATATTTTGTCTCTTGCTTTTTCTCCTTCTATAAGATTTAGAATTTGTTCTTCATGTTTATCTAATCTTTCTATTACTCCTTCCACTTTTTCTTCTTGGGTATCTAGTCTTTCTATTACTCTTTGCACTTTTTCTTCTTGGGTATCTAGTCTTTCTATTACTCTTTGCATTTTTTCTTCTTGTATATCTAGTCTTTCTATTACTCTTTGCATTTTTTCTTCTTGGGTATCTAATCTTTCTATTACTTCTTGCATTTTTTCTTCTTGGGTATCTAGTCTTTCTATTACT
>CAMXQV010000043.1 GCA_947245515.1 uncultured Clostridium sp.
AGAATATTATTGTAGTTCTTTGTAATATTTTTGTAATATGATTAAATTTCCATGGTATCAATAATCCTTGAATTTAAAAATAATATGATATATAATATACTAGATAAAAAAATTGGAGGAGAAAAAATGTTAAGTGCAAATGGAGTTACAGTAAGATTTGGAAAAAGAGTCTTATTTGAAGATGTAAATATAAAATTTGGAAAAGGTAACTGTTATGGAATAATAGGAGCAAACGGAGCCGGAAAATCAACTTTTTTAAAAGTCTTATCAGGAGAAATCGAACCAAGCAAAGGAGACGTAAGTATAGAAAAACAAGAAAGACTATCAGTACTAAAGCAAGATCACTTTGCCTTTGAAGAATACACAGTAATAGACACAGTAATGATGGGAAATAAAGAATTATATGACATAATGAAAGAAAAAGAAGAAATATATGCAAAGCCTGACTTTTCAGAAGAAGATGGAATGAAAGCGGCGAAGCTAGAAGAAAGATTTGCAGAATTAGATGGATGGAATGCAGAAGCAGACGGTGCAAAGTTATTAAATGACTTAGGAATAATACCAGAAAATCACTACAAATACATGAAAGAAATAGAAGCAAAAGACAAAGTAAAGGTCTTATTAGCACAAGCCTTATTTGGAAATCCAGACGTTTTATTACTTGACGAACCAACAAATGACTTAGATTTAAAAAGTATAAATTGGTTACAAGAATTCCTAATAGACTTTGAAAATACAGTAATAGTAGTATCACATGACAGATATTTCTTAAACAAAGTATGTACACATATAGCAGATGTTGACTTTGGAAAAATAAAAGTATATCCAGGAAACTATGATTTCTGGTATGAATCAAGTCAATTAGCACTAAAACAAGCAAGAGAGCAAAACAAGAAAAAAGAAGAAAAAATAAAAGAACTACAAGACTTTATAGCAAGATTCAGTGCAAATGCTTCAAAATCAAAACAAGCAACATCAAGAAAGAAAACCTTAGAAAAAATTGAACTAGAAGAAATAAAACCATCAAATAGAAAATATCCATACATAGACTTTAAACCAGAAAGAGAACCTGGTAGAGAAATATTACAAGTAAAAAATATATCAAAAACAATAGAAGGAGTAAAATTATTAGACAAAATAACCTTTGACATAAAAGCAAACGATAAAATAGCATTTTTAGCAGACAACGAGAACGCAAAAACAATACTATTCCAAATAATAGCAGGAGAAATAGAACCAGATGAGGGAGAACTAATATGGGGAACAACAATCACAAACGAATACTTTCCAAAAGATAACAACTATTTATTCAACACAAACGAAGCAATAACAGACTGGCTTAGAAAATACTCAAAAGACCCAGACGAAACCTATGTAAGAAGCTTTTTAGGAAGAATGTTATTCTCAGGAGATGAAGCCTTAAAAGAAGTAAACGTTTTATCAGGGGGAGAAAAAGTAAGATGTGTATTATCAAAGATAATGTTATCAGGAGCAAACTTCTTAATATTTGACGAGCCAACAAACCATTTAGATATGGAAAGCATAACAGCTTTAAACGAAGGAATGAAAAAATTCACAGGAAATCTACTATTTACATCACATGACCATGAACTAACACAAACAGTAGCAAATAGAATAATAGACATAAAAGAAGATGGAAAAATAATAGATAGAGAAGTTACTTACAATGAATACCTAGGAATTGAATAATGATTTTGGGGACGGAGGAAAAAATCATTTTCATTATATTAAAGTAAATCTAAAACATTACAGTTTTACAAGGGGGATAATTTATAAAAAGGGGCAAATAAGATAAAGAAAGCAAGTGAGTAATATGTCAAGAATAGCACGACAATATCTTGAAACCTCTTTTTTTCATGTAATGGTACAGGGGATTAATAAAGAATACATTTTTAAATGTGAAAGGTATATAAATAGATATTTACAATTAATTCAAAAGAATATAAATCCAAAAACCTTAGATATTATTGCTTTTTGTATTATGAATAATCATGCACATTTATTGATACAGATACAAGATATTAAAGAATTATCAAGGTTTATGCAAAAAGTAAATAGTATATATGCAAAATATTATAATTATATGGAAAACGATAGGGTAGGATATGTATTTAGAGATAGATATAAAAGTGAGCCAATATTAAATAAGAGTCAACTAATTCCTTGTGTAAAATATATCCACCATAATCCAGTAAAAGCTAATATGGTATCGAAAGAAAGTGATTATAAATATTCTTCATACAATTTATATGTGCAAAAAACAAATATTATAAAAAAATCAGTGTTTACAAAAGAAGATTTAGAACTAATTTGTAACCAAGAAATTAGTTATCAAGAAGAATTTATAGATGTTGAAAATGATATTGAAACAGTAATTAATAGTGCAATAAAAGAATTTATTATACAGGAGGATATAAAAGTATTTGAAATATTTCAAAAAGATGATATACTAAAGAAGTTAATTAAATATCTGAAAACAATAAAAAACATAAAATATACACAAATAATGAAAAGCTTAGATATAACAAAAGGGACTATGGATAGGTTAAAAAAGTGAAGCATGATTTTTTCCTCCGTCCCCAAAATCATGAAAGGAAGAAAAGAAATGGATAAGATTATAAAAATTATTGCAGAAGAATTAAATATTAAGCCCTCACAAGTTGAAAATACTATTAAGTTAATTGATGAAGGAAATACAATTCCTTTTATTGCAAGATATAGAAAAGAAGTTACTGGAGGACTAAGTGATGAAACCCTTAGAGATTTAGGAGATAGATTAAACTATTTGAGAAATCTTGAACAGAGAAAAGAAGAAGTTATTAAGTCAATAGATGAGCAAGGAAAGTTAACAGATGAACTTTTACAAGCAGTTGCAATTGCAAAAACTTTAGCAGAGGTTGAGGATATTTATAGACCTTATAAACAAAAGAAAAAAACTAGAGCAACTGTTGCTAAAGCTAAAGGTTTGGAGCCCTTAGCAGATATTATAATTGAGCAGAAGGAAAAGACTCCTCTTGAAGAGCTTGCAAAACAATTTATTAATATTGATTCTCTTTCAGAAGAAGATAGAAAAAATAAAGATAAAGTTGTAGGTTCTGTAGAAGATGCTATACAAGGAGCCTTGGATATTATTGCAGAAAATATTTCAGATAATAGTAAATATAGAAAAGAGATTAAAAGGTTATGTTATAAAGAAGGTTTAGTTCAAACTAAGGCATCTAAGCCAGAGGAAAAGTCAAATTATGAGATGTATTATGAGTATCAAGAGACTATTAGATATATTCCAAGTCACAGAATTTTGGCTATTAACCGTGGTGAAAAAGAGGATTTTCTAAAAGTTAAGTTGGATAAGCCAGAAGATAAGATATTATCTTATATAGAAAGAGATATTTTAAAGGGAGACACACAATTTACTGAAAGATTGAAGCTTACTATTGAAGATAGTTTTAAAAGATTGATAGAGCCTTCAGTTGATAGAGAAATTCGTTCAGATTTAACAGAAAAAGCAGAAGAAAAAGCAATTAAGGTATTTGGACAGAATTCAAAGCAATTATTGCTAGGTGCACCAATTAAGGGGAAGACAGTAATGGGATTTGATCCAGCTTATAGAACAGGTTGTAAAATTGCTATTATTGATGAGACAGGTAAAGTTTTAGATTATACTACTGTGTATCCTACAGAGCCTCAAAATGATGTAGTTGGAGCTAAAAAGGAACTTTTAAAATTAATAGAAAAACATAATATTGATATGATAGCAATTGGAAATGGAACAGCATCAAGAGAGTCAGAGATGTTTGTGGCAGATATGATAAAAGAGTGTTCAAGAGAGGTTCAATATGTTATAGTTAGCGAAGCGGGAGCATCTGTTTATTCAGCTTCAAAGCTTGCAACTGAAGAATATCCTGATATAAATGTATCTATAAGAGGCGCTATTTCTATTGCAAGAAGACTTCAAGATCCATTAGCAGAATTGGTAAAAATTGATCCTAAGGCCATTGGTGTTGGGCAATATCAACATGATGTAAATCAAAAAAGATTAGCTGAAAGTCTTACTGGTGTAGTAGAAGATAGTGTTAATAAAGTTGGGGTAGATGTTAATACTGCAACACCTTCATTATTGTCTTACGTTTCTGGAATTAATAATACAATTGCAAAAAATATTGTAAAATATAGAGATGAGAATGGAAAGTTAAAGAATAGAAAACAGTTGTTAAAAGTACCAAAGTTAGGTAAGGTAGCTTTTGAACAATGTGCTGGTTTTTTAAGAATTTTAGATGGAGATAATCCATTAGAGATTACTGCTGTTCACCCAGAAAGCTATGAAGTTGCAGAAACCTTATTAAATAATTTAGGTTTTAATATTAAAGATTTGAAAGATAAAGAAAAACTTGAAGAATTACGAAATAAGTTAAAGTCTATTAATGTAAAAGAAATGGCTAAAGAATTAAAGGTAGGAGAAATGACTTTAGGAGATATTGTTGATGAACTTTCAAAACCTGGAAGAGATCCTCGTGAAGATATGCCTAAACCAATTTTGCGTAGTGATGTTCTAAAATTAGAAGATTTAAATGAAGGAATGGTTTTAACTGGTACAGTAAGAAATGTAATTGATTTCGGTGCCTTTGTGGATATTGGTGTAAAGCATGATGGCTTAGTACATATTTCTGAAATGAGTGATAAGTTTATTAAAAACCCATCAGAAGTTGTTTCTGTAGGAGATATAGTTAAAGTTAAAGTAATTAAAATTGATAAAGAAAGACAAAAAGTTGGTCTTTCAATGAAAGTTTAAAAAAATGTAGTTTACACAAAGAAGACCTTATTATAAGTTTTAAAGATAAACTTTAAAAGCTTATAATAAAGTTTTTTTTTAGTAATTTGAAGTTTGTAATCATGATTTTTTCCTCCGTCCCCAAAATCATGAATAATTTGTTTGGATTTCTGCAATTTCATCAAAGTGATTTTCTAGAATATCTAAAAATATATCTATTAAATTTGGATCAAATTGACTGTCTTTACATCTTTTTAGTTCTGCAATAACTGTAGCTAAAGGTAAAGAACCACGATAACTTCTTTTTGATGTCATTGCATCAAAGGTATCTGCAATTGAAGTGATTCTAGCTAGATATGGAATTTTTTCTCCTTGTAATTGACCTGGATACCCATGTCCATCATATCTCTCATGATGGTGTTTAACAATTGGTATTATATCTTTAAATATTGTTGCACTAGATAAAATGTGTGCTCCTATTAAAGGGTGATTTTTTATTTCTGAGTATTCTTCGTCTGTTAATTTGGCTTCTTTTTGTAATATTGCGTCTGGAACTCCAATTTTTCCAACATCATGAAATAATCCACCTATTTTTAGGTTTTTGAGCTCAGTATCATTTAAACCAAGATGTTTTCCTATTAATACGGAGTATTCTGATACTCTATCTGAATGTCCTCTTGTATAGGTGTCTTTTGCTTCTACTGTATATCTTAAGGTCTGGATACTTTCTAAATATGCATTTTCTAATTTTTCATAGGTATCAGATAGTTCATTATTTATCTTTTTTATTTCGTTCATTTGTTTTATTGATTTTATTCCTGATTCAATTAATAATAGTAATTGATCAAATTTGTCACTTTTTTCGCAGTATCCTTGTATGTCTAATCTTCTTATTGTGTCTAAGGGTGGTGCTAAGTCTTTATGACCTGTTAATAGTAATATGTATAGGTCTTTATTGAATTTTCGTATTTCTTCAACAACTTGGTCTCCATGAAAGGGTGTCATTATGAAGTCTAATACCATTAGGTCATAATGTTCGTTTTTTACTTTTTCGATTGCTTCTTGTGGATTAGTTACTCCTGTAAATTCGTATCCAGATCTTTTTAAGAATATTGATAGTGAATCAACAATTCCTTCTTCGTCATCAACTGCTATTATTTTATAGTTATTGTTTTCATTTGTTTCTAAATTCTGCAATCCTTTTCTCATACATTTTTTCTCCTTGTTTTAATTAAAGCTATTATATATACTAAGTATAAAAAAAGCAATACTTAATTGCTTTCAAGTTTCGACTTTTTTTCGAAAAAAAGAAAAAAGTTATCCACAAAATACAAAAAATTCTATAAAAATAAAGAAAAAACCTCGTTAGTTTGGTATAATTTAGTTGCAACACAAAATTATTACTAAACAAACAACGGAGGTTTATTCTATGAATAATTTTACCACAAATACTTATCAAATTAAAAGAGAAATTGTTAAATTTTCTAACAAACTTTGTAAAAATGCTAAACAGTCGGAATCAAAATTTGTAACAGATATGATTTATGGTATTTCAAAATCCAAAGATATCTTATTATCTAGTATTGCTGGTGAACTCGATGAGAACATAAAAAAAGCCTATACTATTGATAGGTTAAGTGAAAATTTGTCTTGTTCTTTCAATGAAAGTATTGATAACAATTATTGTGATTAATATACATATTTTACCAGTTTGCACAAAATATTAAATTTATTTTTTCAAAAAATCGAAACTTAAATTAATTGCTATTTTAAGTTTATCCATTATATAATTGAAAAAAATGTAAAAATATTCAATAAATTTACAAATAATATTGACTAATAATTTAGGTTATGCTAAGATTTAACATAAGTTATGTTTTTTATAGCTTAGTAGGGGTGAGATAATCTATTTTTTAGCATAAGGAGGAATGCAATATGAGTAATATAAAAAAGATTTTCACCAGTATAATGCTTATTTTTGTAATGAGTTTGTGTACAGTACATTCAGCAGCAGCAAATGAAACATGGTATATTAATCATCCAAACTATGAGGCTACATATACTTTAACTGATACAAATTTGACACCATATAAAATAATGGGAGATTCTGCAAATTTGGTGATTTTTGGTAACTTTAAAAAGGCAGATACAGGAAATAGTAATATAAAACTGACTGTTGAAATAAGAGATTATCCATCAGGAAGAGTACTTACAGATGCGAAAACTGTTGTAGATAACACAAATTATCCAAATACTAATATGTTTTTTGTTAGTGCAAAAGTTTATAAAGGACAAAAAATACAGATATTTTTTGATGCAAGTAGTATTAATAATCCACCAGGATTTTTTAGAAAAGCATGGGTTGATTATGATGCATATCTTGCACCTCTGTAATGAATAAGTATTAGTAATTATAACATGTAAATGGTAGTTGATTAACTCTCGCCCCAAAAAAAGAGCATCTTTTAGATGCTCTTTTTTAAAACAAAATAAATTAAAAATGCAACCAAATTAAAAAAGATGATAATATAATAATATATCGATATAGTTTTTAAATAAGGAGTATTAATTTAAATTGAATGCAGAGAAAAAGAAAATACATAGTTATATAGTAGAAGATAAATTACAAATAGAAGAAATAATAGAAGAATATAATAATTATATATATAAAATCATAAAAAACATGTCTAGCAAGATATCAAATGAAGATATAGAAGAAATTATATTAGATGTATTTTTAACTCTATGGCAAAATAAAAACAAATTAGATATCAATAAAAGTATGTCTTCCTATATAGCTGGAATAACTAGAAATGTAGTAAAACTAAAGTTTAGAAAAATAAAAAATCAAGAAAACATAGATGATTTTGAAAACATATTTTCTGAAAGTAATGATTTAGAATTTAATATTTTAGAGGACGAAAAAAGGCAGATAATAAGAATGGAACTAGATAAAATTAAAAGTATAGATAGAGAAATTTTTGTAGAATATTATTACAAAGAAAACAACATAAAACAGATAAGTAATTTATTTCAAATGTCAGAAACAAGAATAAAATCAAAATTATTTAGAGTAAGAAAAAAATTAAAGAAAGCTTTAAGAGAAAGGGGATATGATAAAATTGAATGAAAATAAAAAAATATATAAAAACTTTAAGCAGGAAATTGCTATCATTAATTTTGAAAGTGAAATCAATAATGAATATTATAATAAAAGAAATATATTAGGAGGATATGAAATGAGAAAAAAAATAATTGCAACAGTATGTGGGTGTTTTATATTAATATCAGGAGTAGTTTTAGCAAAAAATATTGAAAATATAACAAATAATTTTAGAGGTCTTGGTAATGGAATTGATTCAGCAGCCAATTCTGGGTATATTGATAATACAGAAAGGAATTTTGTAAATTCTAAAACAACTATAGAAAACAAAGAAAAGGTAATAAAAGATATAGATATTGATACAAGAGTTAAAGATTTTATAATGGATGATATGAATTTAAGTACACAATTTGAATTAAAATTTAACAATAAAATATCTGAAATAATAAATTTTGAAAATATTGACGATATAGAGTTGAGAGATTTAATTATATTAGATGAAGAAAATAGAATAATCTATGGTGGCAAAGATAAGGAGAAGTTTGAAGAGTTTTGTAAATATCATAAATTAGATTACAGTTTTGGAAATTGTAATGAAAATTATTTAAATTGTGGATTAAATTACTTTTTAAATGATATAAAAGATGAAGATACTACAATTAATCTATTATATAATATATATACAGAAAAATTTCCAAAATCTAAAAAGTTATCCTATAATTTTACACAAATAATAATATCTGAAAAGAATAAAGAAGATAAAATTAAATTAGAGGGAAACTGGAGTTTTGAAGTTGATGTGCCTGAGAATATGTATAATAGAACAAAACAATATTATAAAGTAGTTAGTTGTGATAAGGAAAATTTTAATATATATTCAGCAAGTTTATGTGATACTGGATTTGAAATAGGAATACAAATATCAAATTTACAGATGCCAGAAAGATTAGAGATAGAAGAATTAAAACAAATTAGTAATATAAATGAAGATTTAAAAAATGGTAAAATATCTCAAAAGAAAGCAGAGGAATTAAAAGAAAAATATGATAAATATATGTATTTACGTACTCCAATTTCAATAAGTAAATCTCAAAATGAAAAGGCTTCATATGTAGAAAATAGTAAAGGTGATATTTTTGAATCTACCTTAAGTCCTTCAAGAAGAGCAAAGGGAGAATGGATAGATAATAATAACTATGATTTTTATGAGACTTTTAGTATGAATAAATATAACAGTACAGATAAAATAAAAGTTGTTTTATTTTATTATGGAGAGCCAGTAACAATTGAATTAGAAAAGAAATAAGGTATAAAATATTGACAGAATTTAATTATTAGTAATAAACTTAAAATAAAATACACAAAAATTTTATAAAGGCAATTGCTTATAAATTTAATTTTAGGCAATTGCCTTTATAAAATAGAGATAATTATTATTTTATAAAGGTAAAATAATAAAAAACGTTGTACCTTGCCCAATTTTAGATTCAAATTTAATATCTCCTCCAAAATGAGCCTTTATAGTAGAATAAGACATATATAAACCAAGACCAGTGCCATTTTTGCCTTTTGTAGTAATCATCTCAGTAAATAATTTTTCTTTAACATTTTCAGCTAATCCACAACCATAATCTTTAATAGAAATAACTAAATTATTATCTTGTTTTTCAACAACTAAATCTATTTTCTGTTCATGAGTTCCATTATAAGATTGAATAGCATTAGAAATCATGTTATTAATAACTTGTACTAGACTATTTATATCTCCAGTTAATTTAGTATATTCAGGAACTTTTAAAGAAACATTTAAATAAACTAAAGCATTTTTTAATTCATGTTTCATTAAAATATCAACTCTTTTAATTAATTCTTCAATATCAAAAGAAATATTTTCAGTTTCTGATAAAGTTACAGCCTGACCCTTTACAGCAGTAATAATATCTGACATATAACTTGTATATTCTCGTATTTTAACTATCCAAGAATTCATATCTTTTGCAATATCATGATGGTCAAGAGAATTAACCTCTGGGTCATCTATTGAAGAGTCATATTCTTTTATTAAATCGCTAAGGCCTTCTGCTGCACCAGATATAGACATTATAGGCGTTTTTAAGTTATGAGCAATTCCACCTATTAATTGTCCAAGTGATGCTAAACGTTCTCTTTCCATTAGAGTTTCTTGATTATTATGTATTTGTTGAATATTATCTTTTGTTAATTTTTGTATTTGATTATAAGCAATAATTAATTTTCCTATTTCATCATTTGAAGTTAAAGCTAGTGGTTGAATAATATCAATATCATTATTTTTTGCCATTGAAGAGAAACTTGAAGAAATTATTTTAATATCAGAAGATAGTGATTTAGCAAATAAGGCTAAAATAATAATATTTATTAATACTAAAATTATAAAGGATATTGAGAAGTATAATAAGATATCTGTAGATAATATATAAAAATAAATACCTATAGTATAAATTTCATTATTAATTTCAATATTTATTGTTGCACCTTGACAATCAATTCCATAATATTCATAAACTCTTCCATTATTTGAATTAGATAATTCTTTCAAATATTTATCGAAAAATTTACTCACTTGTATTTCCTTTCCATTTACATCAATATAAGTATTATTATGTTTTATAAATATAAAGTCTTCTTTACCTAATATGGATATAGTTTGTAATTGATTTTTTAGGTCATCTAAACTAGAAAATTTATTAAATGAAGTAAGGTAAGTTAAACTATTATGATAGGTTTCAAATAAAGAATTTCCAGTTTTTATTGATACAATTGAATATCCAAGTAAGGAAGTAAATAATATGGATACTAATATTAAGGGTGCAATATTATAAAAAATTCTTTTCTTTAAAGAGTCTTTCCTTAAACCAATAGTGTCATCATATGGTAACTTTATTAGTAGTTGTTTAAAAATATTAGATGTGTAAATAAAAACTGACGTAACATATAAAGTCATCAAAGAAAATACTAAAATGAATAATTTTAGTGTAGTTATACCAAGTTGATGTATTGTAAATGCATGTATTACAGTAAGAGCAATACTAGGTATTATAACGTTTAATAAAAATAATGAATATGGAACAGTGAGTAATTTATTTTTAACATAATTTATTTCTTTAATAGAGTATCTATTAGGATACTCTATTAAATCCTTGTATTTAATTAAAAATTTAGTTTTCCAAAAGGTTAAAATTGCAAAAATACTAAAAATTGCAAGAGATATTAAAAGAACTTGAGTAATATAGTCAGTATTTTCTACTTCTTTTTGAAAATAAGTTCCATAGGTTCCTTCAGGATAGTTTAATATCATAGGAATAAGAAAATAATAAATAGTAGACAAGACAACTAATCCTAAAGTAAGAGCAAATAATAATTTTAATTGTATATTATATTTTTTAAAGAAATTTTTCATTGGTTCTCCTTAATTATTTTCAGTTTTTTTAAATATATTTCTTCTTTTTTAAATAACTAGTTATTTTTTTTATATATTTTTTATCTATAATTGGCCATGTAAATTGTAGATTTTCTAAATAAGAATTAGTATATTGGTTTTGTTGATTAACAGTTGACTTAAAATTTAAACCTAAAGTATCATCTAAGTCATTAACAATACCTTTTAATATGTTTTCTTCTGGATATAGGTTTGATAAAGATAATATTTTTTCTTTAAAATCATTTCCAGATAAAACTTCTGTTTCAAATCCAAGTTCTGTAAAAATAGATATTAAATCAGATACACATATGTAATTATTATTAAATAAATGGAACACATATCTATTTATATCAACATTAGATATAAGGGTACAAATTGCTTTGGCACAATAATCAATAGGAGTAAATTCTAGAAATTCTTCAGTCCTTGTATTTGGCATAATATGATATTTTAAAATCATAACTAAAATGTTGTAAAAGGCATTATCTGCAAAATTTGATTGAAAAATACCATCTGAATATCTGCTTGTTAAGTTGCCAACTCTAATAATAGAAGCCTTAAGTCCATTAGCAATTTGTTCATAAATTAGTTTTTCTGCTTCAAATTTAGTTTGAATATACACATTTTCATCAAACTTTTGTCCAATATAAAAATCATTTTCACAAAAACTATTGTAATTTTTTTCATGATTAACTAGGTAATTTCCAGAAACACCTAAAGTAGAAATATGTACAAGTTTAATATTATTAGAATTACATAGGTTAATTAAATTTTCTACTAAATCTACATTAATTTTTTTAAATTCACTATAATTTCCATAGTATCTAACATTTGCGGCAGTATTAATTACTAAATCTATTGAGTCACATAAATCTTTATAACTAGATTTGTTTAGTCCTAAATTAGTTTTAGTTATGTTAGAATCTATAATAGTAATTCTAGAATAATCAAGATTTTTATTAAAATAAAAATTATATAAATTTGCTAATCGATCTATTGGATTTTCGTTTTGTTTAATACGTATTATACACGTAATATGTGCTTTTGTTGTATTTAATAATTCTTCTAATAGATGAATTCCTAGATATCCAGTTGAACCTATTAACAATATATTTTTATATTTGTGTTTTGAATATGTAATTATTTCTTTATGTTTATAAAAACTATTATTAATAGTACTTAAATAATCTGTATCAATTTCTGTTTCTGATATATTAATTTTATTCTCAAAAAGCTCTCCTAATTGTTTTATAGTTCTATATTTATAAAAATCTTGTGTATTTAATTTTATATTATACTCTAATAATTTTGTTTGAATACGTATTATATCTAAGGAGTCAATATTATAATCGAATATATCATCCTTAATTCCTATTCGATTTATATTTAAAACTTCTCTAAAAACTTTAGATATGGATTTTTCAAATTTAGTAGAGGGCTTTTCATATTTAGTGGTAATTATTAGATCTGATGTATCTGGTTCTGGCAAAGCTTTTCTGTCTATTTTATGATTTTGAGTTAATGGCAAACTTTCTAACTGTATAAAATAAGTAGGAATCATATAATTAGGTAAAAGGTTTACTAGATATTTTTTTAGTTCTGATATATCAATTTTATTTTTTGAAACTAAGTAAGCACATAAGTATTTTTTATCATCTTTATCGGTTTTATCTATAACTACACATTTTTCGATATTATTAAAAGACAGAATATTATTGCTAATATCATCTAGTTCAATACGATATCCACGTATTTTTACCTGTGAGTCTTTTCTACCAAGGCATACTAATTCTCCATTTCTTTGCCAATAACCAAGATCTCCTGTCTTATATAAAATACCTTTTCCACAAGGATTAGGTATAAATGCTTGATTTGTTTTTTCTGGATTTTTATAATATCCAGCTCCAACGCCTTCGCCGCCTATGCAGATTTCACCAATTAAGTTAAGTGGTTGTAATTTATTATTATCGTTTAATATATATATTTTAGTATTATTAATTGGTTTTCCTATTGTAATGTCATCACAATTTGTTAGTTCTTTAAAAGTAGAATATACTGTTGTTTCAGTAGGTCCATATAAGTTATATATTTTTGACTTTGTGTGAGTTTTTAATTTATTAAGTAAAGTTTTAGGAAAAGGCTCTCCTCCTAAAATAAATTCTTTAATACTTGATAAGGAAGTTAAATATTTACTATCAGAAAATAATAAATCTATTCTTGAAGGTGTTGTTAGAATTTTTGAGATTTTATGTTTTTTTATAATTTTACTTAATAATTGAGGACTCCTACTTTCAAGTTCATCAGCAATTATTAAAGTTAGACCTGATAGTAAGGTTGGATAAACCTCAAATACAAATATATCGAAGCAGACTGTTGTTACTGATAGTACTTTATTTTCAGATTCTGGTTTATAGTTTAAGCGTTCTTGCATACTTTGAACGAAATTAAGAACATTGTAATGCATTATAGTAACAGCTTTTGGAGTACCAGTAGAACCAGAAGTATACATAACATAACAAGGGTCTTTAAAATTTATTTTTCTGTTTAAATTGCCGATATCTCTATTAAAAGATAAAGTATTATAATCAATAAAATCCATTTTAGAGTTTACTTTTTCAAAAAAGTCAGTAGTTGAAATTAATAATTTGCAAGAACTATTTTTTATCATAAAATTAATTCTATCAATTGGGTAATCTGGATCAATTGGCATATAAGTATGACCAGACTTTAATATTGCTAAAATAGTAACAATAATAGAGGAAGAACGTTTTAAAGAAAATGCAATAATATTACTATTTATATTTAAGTCAATAATTTTCTTAGCTAAAAAGTTAGCTTTTGAATTTAATTCTTGATATGTAAGAGAGGTATTTTTATCTATTACTGCTATTTTGTTAGGATATTTATGTACTATTTTTTCAAATTCTTTTACAATATTAGAGGTTTTATTGAAAACAGAATTTGTATTATTAAATTCTTTTAATATTAGTGTTTTCTCTAAATTAGAAATAATATCAATATTAGATAGGTTAATAGTAGGAGATTTTAGTACTTGGTTTATAATAGATGATATTCTTTCATGCATTAAATCTATATCTTGTTCAGAAAATAAATCTGTTAAATAATCATAATGAATAGCAAGGATATCTTTTTCCTCTGCAATATTTTTGATATGTATTTGTAAAGATTCTGCTTGAGAATGATTATGAATCCATTTACAATAAGAAGGTATACTTGCATTTTGATATGAAAATACAAGGTCATACAAACTATCCGAAAAATTATGAGTATTTCTAATGTCATTTAATATTTCATGGTATGGATATTTAATGTGACGGTACATTTGTTTTTGATTATTTGCAATTGTATGACAGAATTCCAAAAATGAATTTGTATCAATGCAATTAATAATAAAAGGCATAATTGATACAAACATACCAGTCATTTTCTTTTCTTTGTAATTTGATCTGTTTAAAACTGGATTTCCTATAATAAAATTATTAGAGTTAAATACATTTTTAAAATAAATGCTAAATACACTTAATAAAAATACATAATCAGAAATTTTATTTTCCTCACAAAAACTATGTATCTTTTTTATTAAGTAAGGTGAAATTGTATATACCTTTCTGTTTGCATTAATTGATATATTTGTATTTTTTTTATATGAAATTACATTAGGTAAGTTTTTAAATTGGGCTTTCCAGAATTCTGCGTCTTTTATATATTTTTCACTATTTTTATAATCTTCTTGAGATAATATATAATCAAGGTAAGATGGATTTGGAGTAGTACTAATTACTTCGTTATTTATTAGTTTTGTATAGTTTGAGTAAATTTCTTCAAGACATAATGACATTGTCCATGCATCAGATATTAAATGATGAGCAGACAATACTAATATGCCACTTCCATTAGGTAAACGTAATAGTTTAGCAAGAAATAGAAAATTATCTAGTAAATTAATACTTTGTCTTGGAAATGAGTTTTCAAATTCAAGGAGTTGATTATTATCTTTTAAATCTAAAATTTCTAGGTTTTGATAAATAAAGTCACCAATATATTGTTTTGGTATTGAAGATTCATCTAAATGAATTTTTAACTTGAAAGAGTCATTTTTAGTTACAAAATAGTTGAAAGCTTGTTCTAAAGCCTTAAAATTTGTATTTTTATCTATTTTTAAATATCCAACAATATTATTTATATTAGTTTTGTTATAAAATTGTTCAGTCATCCATATACTTTTTTGTGAATTTGTCAAATCATATATTTTTTTTTCCATAAACAGATCCTCTTTTATTCCATTATTTAGTCAAATTATATAGTTTTTTAATTGAAATTGTCAATAGAATTATTATATTCAAGTTTCGACTTTCTGTAAGTGAAGGCTATAATTCAGTAAATAACTATTTATTGAATTATAATCGAATAAAAATATGTTTAAAATACTATGTTTAGGAAACAATAATTTTAGAGGTGAAATATTTGAAAAGCATAAAAAGAAAGAGTAAAATAAAAAAAACAATAATTATATTTTTAACAATAACCCTTTTAGGGATTTTAGGAATATATATGTATATTACATACAATAAAATAGAAATAAAAGACAATAATTATCAAGCAGAAAGAACACAATCCACAATTCAAGAACAAACTGTGGAAAAAGAAGAAGAAAATAGCAAAAAAGTAGCAGATATAATTGAAGAAACAACAAAAAAGGTAGTAGGAATATCAAAACTAAAAAATGCAGGAAGTAGTATTTTATCAAAAAGTACAGAAAGTGAATTAGGATTAGGAACAGGAATTATAGTAAGTGATAATGGTTATATTCTAAGTAATGAGCATGTAACAGGAAGTAAATTTAGTAAATGTTATGTTACATTAGAAAATGGAAGTAATTATGAAGGCACAGTAATGTGGAGTGATACAGATTTAGATTTATCAATCACAAAAATAAATGCGAAGAATTTAGAATATGTAGAATTAGGAGATTCTAGTACAATACGAGTTGGAGAAACAGTATATGCAATAGGAAATCCAATAGGATTTGAATTTAGAAGAACAGTAACCTCTGGAATAATAAGTGCAAAAAACAGAACAATAAAAATAGAAGAAGAAAATAAATCCTCATATATGACAAACTTAATACAAACAGATGCAACAATAAATCCAGGAAATAGTGGAGGGCCATTAATATATCCAAATGGTAAGGTAATAGGAATAAATACAGTAAAAATATCGTCAGCAGAGGGTATAGGCTTTGCAATACCAATAAATATTGTAAAACCAATAATAGAAAGCTTTAAAAATACAGAAGACTTTCAAGAAGCAACAATTGGAATTTATGCGTATGACAAAGAGGTAATACCATATATAAACTCAAGTTTTAACATAAGTTTAGAAAAGGGCATATATGTAGCACAAATAACAAAAAATGGACCTGCTGATAAGGCTGAATTAAAAGAAGGAGATATAATAACAAGAGTATTTTCAAAAGACTTAAATACAGTAAATGATTTAAGAGAATTAATTTATACAAAAAAGCCTGGGGAAGAAATAAAACTACAAATAAGAAGAGGAAAAATAAACAAAGAAATATCACTAGTTTTAGGAAAGAAATGATTTTGGGGACGGAGGAAAAAATCATGGTATTATTTTTATATTCTATATAAGATAATTATAGCAAAGTTTAGATTTTGTAGTAGTTTTTACCTATATAAAAGTCAATACCAAAATTACCAAAAAAGGGAAAATAATTTTTACCAATT
>CAMXQV010000044.1 GCA_947245515.1 uncultured Clostridium sp.
CTTTTATTTGAATAACTTTACGCCTTTTTAGAAAAATTTCATTTTTTTATCCTGCAAAATTTATTAAATTGTATGGAATAAAATTGATTTTTATGATATAATTATCTCGATTAATAGTAAGTTATTGAGATGATAGGAGGAATAAAAATGACTCAGGCAGATAAAAATTTTATAGATACATGTAAGGAAATTTTAGAAAATGGATATTCTTCAGAGGGAACCAATGTTAGGACAATATGGGAGGATGATGGGAGTGAAGCTAATTATATTTCAATAGTTGGTGTTACAAATAAATATGATGTAGCAGAAGAATTCCCTATGATAACTTTAAGAAACAACACTAATACAGTAAAAAAAGCAATTGATGAAGTACTCTGGATTTGGCAAAAGAAATCTAACAATGTTAATGATTTAAATTTGCATATATGGGATCAATGGGCAGATGAAAATGGAAATATAGGAAAAGCATATGGATATCAAATGCAAAAAAAATATGATTTTAAAACTAATGTAGGTGTAAAAAACATAGATCAGGTAGATTATGTTTTACATTTATTAAAGAACAACCCATCTAGTCGTAGAATAATGACAAATATCTTTAATTTTGAAGATTTAAAAGATATGAATTTAGAACCATGTGCATATGGCACACAATGGCTTGTAAAAGAAGGGAAATTACATTTAATACTAAATCAACGCTCTCAAGATATGTTAGTAGCAAATGGGTGGAATACAATGCAATATGCAGCACTTTTGCATATGTTTGCACAATGTTCAGGATTAAAAGTAGGAACTCTTACTCATAATATAGGAGATTGTCATATATATGATAGACACATTCCACTTGTAAAAAAATTACTAGAAGCTAAACCAATAGATGTTTCTCCTAAATTGGTTATACATAACAATACAAAAAATTTCTATGAATTCAAAGTGGAAGACTTTGAAATACAAGGATATGATTATAATAAAGAAATAAGTTTAGGGAAAATTCCAGTAGCAACATAGTTATTGTAAATTATACCACTATTGAAGTGAAATACACATAAGAGCCTTACAAGTATATATCTAATTAAATAAAAAATAAGAGAGGAATAATATATGTTAAGCATAATAGTAGCAAAATCGAAAAATAATGTAATAGGAAAATACAATAAACTAATTTGGAATATTCCAGATGACTTAAAAAGATTTAAAAATTTAACAACAGGACATACAATAATTATGGGCAGAAAGACTTTTGAATCTTTAGGACGAGTTTTACCAAATAGATTTCACATAATATTTAGTACAGATAAAAATTATAGAATAGATAGCGAAAATGTAAAAATAATAAATGACATTAATGAGTTAGATAATTATATTATAGATGAAAAAGAACATTTTGTAATAGGTGGAGCAATGATATATAAATTACTTATATCAAAATGTAATAAATTATATATAACTCAAATTGAAAAAGAATTTGAAGGGGATGCATTTTTCCCAGAAATAGATCTAAATGAATGGAAAGTTGAAAAAGAACAAATAGGACCAAAGGATGATAATGATTTTGAGTATAGATATATTGATTATATTAGATAATATTGTAAAGAAATATGCCCTGTTAAAGCAGTTATGCAAGATTTTAAAAAATCGGATTTTTTAAAGCACTTATAAAAATTTTAGCGTGTCTATTGAAATTATATATAAATGTAGTACAATAAGTTTATCAACAACAAAAGTAGATACAAAATGACTTAAGTAAGGTTTAAAAAAAGAAGGAAATAAGAGAAAGTCAAATTTTCAAAAAGGAATAAGAATTGTTGATTACTATTTTAAGAGAGGATGTAATCAAACCAGACAACAAGAGGCAGAAAATTTGCGAATTGTATTTTGAAGGAAAAAGAAGATTATGAGTTAGAATATTTAAGACATCTGCAATGGCAACATGCAATTGAAATGTCAAAAAATACTTAGTCTAATTATATTCAAAATATTGTTCCAAAAAATCAACTAAAAGCAAGCATTTATTAAAAGTAAATGGCTTGCTTTTTAGTATGCCTTAAAAAGCCCTTGCCAAGATTTTCTATCAAATGAAAATTTTAAGAAAATCTTGGCGATGGCATAATTATCTTCTACAAAAATTACATGTACTACATGCAATTTTCTAGAAGATAAAAAAGATCATATTTATTTAAGATGAGAATATTTTTTAAGAGAGGTGGTGTACTTGAATGAAGAAATAAACAAATCAAAAATACATAAAAATAAAAAGGACAAATTACCATTTGCCGTTTTTATAAGTCCTATAAATAAAAAACAAGACAGTATTCAAGATTATAAAGAAATATTTACTGATATAATTTCAGATAGAATAAAAGAAAAATATAAATAAAAAAGAACAAAAATTTGTAAAAAACATAAAAAAATGTTTGATATATGATATAAATAGAATAAATTTCGAGTTGTTTAGAAATTCATAACAACTTGAGGAAAATAGGTAAAAATGGAAGAAAATAAAATGCAATTAATAAACAAATTGTTTAATAATGAAATGATAAGAACAATATGTGATAAAGAGAAAAAAAATACAATTACTTAATTATAAAATTACCATGTTTATATATTAAAGTATCTCCATTTTTTTCATTTTTTGTAATATCATATATGGGAATATTTTCTCTTTTATTAGTATTAATATTTTTTCAAATAGCAAAATCAATTCCAATATTAGAAATTTTATAATATTCTGGAAATATTTTTGTAGATAAATTTGTGTAGCTACATTCATTTATAATATCATTAATATTATTTGGATTTGCAAGAATACCAGTAGAATCTACACATAACTCTTTTGAAAGAATAATTTTAAGTGCATCACCAATTTCGGGTGATGATCCTTTTAAGTAAGATTTAGGAATATTATATAAAGTTTTAGATGAGTAATCAAAACAAACTGCAAAATCCCCTTCAAATTTTGCAAAATGTAAATTAGTATTATTAGGTAAGTTATCTAAAATCGAATTACTTGTTTGTAATCCATGAATAAAGTTATCCAATAAACTACTTTTAATATTATCATAAATTTTATTATCTAATAAATTTAAGCTATTTAATAAAAAGTTTAAAAGATCGTTCAAGTTGGTTCTTCCTTATGATATAATTTTTATAACGTTTGAAAAATAATTGCGTTTTGGCGTATTGGCAATTTCAATTTTAATTTAATCAACGTACACAATGTACATCTCATAAATTAAAATTTCATTTGCCTAGCCAAAAGCACAATTCTTCTCCAAACTGACGTATTTGATAGAAGAGATGTGGTAATAATGAAAAAGTTAAAAAATGTAATAATAATTATAGTAATGCTAATGTGCATAAACAAGGTTAGTTTGGCACATGGTGGCAATATTACAGGTTGGAAAGATAAAAATTCAAAAAGTATGACTAAATATAATGAAAAATATTATGGCTATCACAAAGAAAATGGAGATATTGCGAAGTTTAAGACGAATGAAGAACAAATTACAGTAAGATTTTTAGGAATTAACACAAAAGAAACAGTAAATCCTAAAAGAGGCAAGTGATTTTACAGAAGAAAAACTTAAAAAAGCTACTAAAATTGAATTAGAATTTGGCAGTTATGCAGACGAAAAAGCTAAATACAAGATATTTAGCTTGGATATAGGTAGAAGATGAATTATTACAAAATTTATTTGTTCAAAATGGGTTAGCCAAAAGCTATAGGTTACAAAACAATTATGAATATTCTGGAATGTTACAAGAAAGCGAAGAAACCGCTAAAAACAATAAACTTGGAATTTGGAGTGAAGAAACAAGTGAAATAGGTAACAATAAAAATGGAAACTAATTAATAGAAATTGATTCAATAAATACAGAAAATAATAATTTGTTATATAAAATTATAGGGATTTCAATCATATTAATGATAAGCATATTTAATATAACCTATAATATGAAAAAAAGAAAGTAGTTATAATAAATTTCTGTAAATTATAATTGCATAATTCAGCTATTTTATGCTAAAATAAATAAGGAGGAGAAAAAATTGAATGAAGACTTATTAAATATTGACATTATAAAAGAATATATAGCTAAAAGAAAAATAGATTGGACAAAGCATTGTTTAAATCGAAGAAATATACAAATATCTGATGTAAAAACAGCAGTAAATAATGGAAGAATAATTGAATATTATTATAATGATTATCCATATCAAAGTTGCTTAATACTAGGATATAATATAAATAATAAAATATTACATATAGTATGTGGAATGAGTGAAGATATAGTTCATATGATAACAGCGTATTATCCAGATACGAAAAAATGGGAAGATGATATGAAAACAAGGAGGAAAGAATAATGAATTGTTTTATGTGTAAGGGAAATTTAGAAAAAAGAAAAGTAAATTATGTAGTTGATTTAGAAGATACAATTATTATTATTAAAGGTGTACCCGCAAAAGTATGTACTCAATGTGGAGAACAATACTTTGATGATGAAACAGCGGAGAACATTGAAAAAATTGTAAATCAATTAAAGCAGTTAGCAACAGAAGTAACAATTGTAAATTATAAAGAAAAAGTTGCATAAAAAATACTATCTACCTACAATAGTATGATAAAGTTATTTCAAAGAATTAAATAGTAATAATAAAGGTTCTAAAATTTTAAGAATAATCTTGAAATTTTAGAACTTTTAACATATAATAACCACAATAAAACGACAATATAAAAATAATGTTATTGATACATTAAACTGGAGGTATAAAAATGCAAAAATCTAATGAAGAAAAAAGAGTAGTAATCTATTGTAGAGAAAGTAGAGATGATTATGGAGAAAACTATGAAAGAATCGAAACACAAAGAGATTTATTAGTAAAATATTGCAAAAGTCATGGTTACACAAATATAGTAGATATTATAATGGATGATGACAAAAGTGGAACAGATTTTAGCAGATTTGATGACATAAAAGAAAGAGCCAAAAACAAAGAAATAGATGTTATTGTTTTCAAAAATTCTGCAAGGCTTGGAAGAAATCAAAGAGAAGCCTTAGAATTTGTAGAATACCTAGAAGAGCAAAGAGTAGAAATCATATTTGAAGATGAGCAATATAATGAGGAAATGTTTGGACTATATGCGTGGTTTAACGAAAGAAGAGCAAGAGATGATAGCAAAAATATAAGAAGAAATTTACGCCATAAAATAGAAGAGGGAGACTTACTTGTAAAAGCAATTTATGGATATAACAAAGATGGAAAGAGGTTAGTTATAAATGAAGAAACGGCTCCAGTAGTACAAGAAATATTTGAACTATATTCCAAAGATTGGGGTTATCAAAAGATAGCAACACACTTAAATAAAAAAGGAATAGAAACACCTTCGCAATCAAGAGGATTTGGAAATGCAAAGCAAACTGCAAACTGGAAAGCACAACACATCGTTAGAATTTTAGATGATAGAAGGTATATAGGTGATTATGTTGGAGGGCATACAGAGAAAGTAAGTTTTAAATCAAAAAAAACTAGGGTAAAATCGAAGCGAGATTGGACGATAATAGAAAATCACCACGAGCCAATCATAGATAAAGAACTATTTGAAAAAGTACAAAAAATTAGGAAGAAAAGAAAAAAAGAAAGTGATCAATATAATAATGGCTTTAAATTTGTAGATGTAGAAAATAACTTGTATTCAGGACTTTTATATTGTGGAAGATGTGGAATAGCCATGTATAAAAGAAAAGGGAGTACAGGAACTAGAAAAAGACCAGATAGTTATTTGTGCAAAAAATACAGTAATGAGGGTACAATCAAAGATATAAGACCAGATTATGGTTGTAGACCACATAGAATTAGAATAGAATATTTAGACAAAATCGTAAATGCCTATATAGACAATTTAGTAAGTAATCCAGAATTCAAAAATTTTGTAATGGACAATGTAAAAGCAATTAGTACAAATAAAGTAACACTAAAAAAAGAATTAAATAAATCAAAACAGGCTTTAGAAAAATTAGAGAAACAATTTAAGCAAGTATATGAAGACAAGCTAAATGATTTAATACCAGAGTTCATATACAAAGATAAAAAGAAAGAATTAGAGAAGAAAATTAAAAATGAAAAG
Source organism: uncultured Clostridium sp. (assembly GCA_947245515.1). Classification (GTDB taxonomy): domain Bacteria; phylum Bacillota; class Clostridia; order TANB77; family CAG-508; genus CAG-269. The sequence continues at coordinate 6,132 of CAMXQV010000044.1, forward strand.
GAAAAACTAAAAGAGATACAAACAAAGTTTAATACCTTAAACAAGCTAGAAGATAAAGAAGAACTAATATTTAAAGCAATAGATGATATTAAAGAAAATGGATTAACAAAAGAAGAATTATCAAGACTATTTGATAAAATCGTAGTATTTGATCCACAAGAAATAACGTCAACAATCAAACAAGAATACAACTTGACAGATGAAATGTATCAAGAACTTTACGAAAATGGAGGGCTAGCATTTCACTTAAAATTTATGTATCCACAAACTATCACAAACAGGAGGTTGTGATATTGGAACAAGACCAATAGATTTACATTTAAAAGCCTTTGAAAAAATGGGAATAAATATTAGTAAAAACTATGGAAATATCACATGTAGTTGTGATAAAATAACAGGAGAAAAAATTGATTTTGATTTTCCAAGTGTAGGAGCAACAGAAAATGCAATACTAGCATCATGTTTATCAGAGGGAACAACAATAATAACAAATGCAGCAAGAGAGCCAGAAATAATAGACCTTCAAAACTTTCTAAACAAAATGGGAGCAAAAATAAAAGGAGCAGGATCAAATCAAATAGAAATAACAGGAGTAAAAAAACTAAAGGACGTAAGTTATAACATAATGGCAGACAGAATAGAAACAGGAACTTTTTTATGCTTATGTGCAATGACAGGAGGAAATATCAAATTAAATAATACAAATAGTGAAGCAATAATACCAGTAATAGATAAACTAGAAGAAACAGGATGCAAATTCAATATAAAAAAAGAAGAGATACAAATAGAGGCACCAAAAAAACTAAAAGCAGTAAATATAAAAACCATGCCATATCCAGGATTCCCTACTGATTTACAATCTATTTTTTCAACAACAATGACTATAGCGAAAGGAACATCAATAATAGTAGAAAACATATTTGAAAATAGATACAAATATACACAAGAATTAATAAGAATGGGAGCAAAAATAAATGTAGAAGGAAAAACAGCAATAATAAAAGGAGTAAGAAAACTATATGGAGCAAAGGTAAAAGCAACAGACTTAAGAGGAGGAGCATCTTTAGTAATGGCAGGAATAGTAGCAAAAGGAACAACTCAGGTTGAAAATATAGAATATATTAAAAGAGGGTATGAAAAATTTGACACCAAATTACAAAAACTAGGTATTAATATAATTGAAAATTAAAAAAGAGGGTGTAAAGAAATATCACTTACACCCTAATATAAAATTAAAAAGCAAAAAAGGAGGGATTCATCATATGGCAAAAAAAATAAAAGAAGAAGATTTTGATTTTTATTATAAAAATAACGGACAAGATATTGAAGAACAGGAAACAAAGAAAAAAAGAACAGAAAGAGAAAAAAGAATAAAAAGTAAAAGACAAGAAAGCAATTTTGATACAGAAGATGAAACAGTAATACAAATGACAAATAAAAACAATTTAAAAAAAGAAGACATAAGAAGAAAGAAGGAACAAAGAAATAAAAGAAAAAAAGAAAAAAGAATTAGAAGAATAAAAATAGTAATAGAAATAATAATATTTTTGGGAGCAATAGCTGGAAGCAGTATTTTTGCTATGACATCACCAATTTTCAATATAAAAGACATTAAAGTATCAAATAATCAAATTGTAAGTAGTGAAGAAATAATTAGTTTATCAGAATTAAAATCAGAAGAAAACATATTTAAATTTAATAAAAATATCACAAAAGATAAAATCAAGGAAAACGCATATATAGATACAATAAAAATACATAGAAAACTACCAAGTACATTAGAAATAGAAGTAACAGAAAGAGAACCAAAATTTAGTGTAGAACATTTGGGAAAATATGCTTATATTAGTACACAAGGATATATTTTAGAGATATCAGAAGACAGTAAAGGATTAGTAATTATACAAGGAGTTACAACAGAGGAAGAAGATGTAGTAGCAGGGAAAAGACTAAATAATCATGATTTAGTTGCTTTAGAAACTGTAATAAAAATAATGTATATAATAAAGGAAAATAATTTAGAAGGAAAGGTCAATACTATTGACATTAGTGACAAAAATGACTATATTTTATATATGAGCGAAGAGAAAAAGAGAATACATTTAGGAGATAATTCAAATTTAGGAAATAAAATGTTATATGCAATATCAATAATGGAAAAAGAAAAGAATAATGAAGGAGACATCTATGTTAATGGAGATTTAAATAACAAATTTCGTTCATATTTTAGGCAAAAAGTATAAAAAAAGAGGTAACAAAAAGTGAATAAAAAAGTAATTAGTTTAGTATTAGGATTAATGTGTTTTACCTTAACACTTTGTATTTGTATACAAATAAAAACAGTAAAAGAATCAAATTCAACTATAAGTCAAAATCATGAAGAAAATAACCTAAGAGCGGAAGTATTAAGGTACAAAGAAAGATATGAAAATAAATATAAAGATTTAGAAAGAGCAGAAGCAGAGTTAGAGAAGGAAAGACAAAATTCTACACAGAACAATAAAGAATTAGAGCAAAAAGAAGAAGAAATAAAAAAAGGAAACAAAATTATTGGATCAACAGAAGTAACTGGTCCAGGGGTCATAGTAACCTTAAGTGATAGTAAAAAAGACTCAAGTACAGTATTAAATCCAAATGAGTTAATAGTACATGATGTAGATGTATTAAGTGTAATTAATGAGTTAAAAAATGCAGGAGCAGAAGCAATATCAATAAATGACCAAAGATTAGTTCCAACAAGTAGTATATTATGTGGAGGAAATATTATAGATATAAATGGAGAAAAAGTAGGAGCACCATTTATTATAAAAGCAATTGGCTTACCAGAGCAATTATCTGCATTATCAAGACAAGGTGGATACTTAGAACTACTAAAAGATGCAAGTGTTGGTGTAGAACTTAAGAAATCTAACAATATTACAATACCAAAATATACAGGTGTAATTTCATACAAATATGTAACAAATAGCAAATAGGAGGAAAATATGAAGACAAAATTAAAAAAAGGTAAAATAACAATGATTATTACAATTGGAATAGCATGTTTTGCACTAACTTTAGTTATGTCAATGCAATTTAAAATTGTAAATGAAACAGACATTACATCAATAGAAAACATGAGAGAAGCGGAACTTAGATCAGAACTAGCTAATTGGAAGTCTAAATATGAAGAAACAAATGAAAAATATGAAGAAATTACATCTAAAATAGAAGAATATAAAAAAACAAGACAATCGAACGAAGAAACAGGAAAACTAGTAGAAGAAGAACTTGAACAAATAGATATGACAATGGGAAAAACAGATGTACAAGGAGAAGGAATAGAAGTTACACTTAAAGAAACAAGTAATGAAGAAACTAGTGATATAAATTCAGATGATTTATTATTAATAGTAAATGCATTAAAATCAGCAGGAGCAGAAGCAATATCAATAAATAATGAGAGAATTATAAATATGTCAGACATAGTAGATATAACAGGTGCATATATAAAAGTAAATGGACAAAGAATATTACCTCCATACATAATAAAAGCAATAGGAAATCAATCTTATTTAGAAAGCATATTAGTAGGAAATGGAGGACATGTAGACAAAATGAAAAAATTAGAACAAGATGTAAGTATAAATAAATCAAACAAAATAAAAATACCAAAATATAATAAAAACATAAAAATTAAGTACATTCAATAAAAATAGGAGGAATAAAAATGATTTTTATAGCAATATTAATAGGATGTATAGCAGGAGCAATAATAGGAATAAATGCACCAATGATTTCCTATACATATTCAAGTTATTTAGCAATAGCAATTATAGCAGCTTTGGATTCAGTATTTGGTGGAATTACCTCTGTAATAAATAAAAACTTCAACTTAAAAATATTTGTAACAGGATTTTTTGGAAATGCAATTTTAGCAATATTATTAACAATACTAGGGCAAAAATTAAATGTAGACATATATTTAGCAGCAATAGTAGTATTTGTAGGAAGAATGTTTGTAAATTTAGCAATAATAAGAAGATACTATGTAGATAAATGGTCTAATATGTTAAAAGAAAATAAAAAAGCTAAAAAAGAAAGTAATTAAAAAATAGGCAGGACAAAATCCTGTCTTAAAAAATGATAAAAGGGAAAAAAAATTATTACAAAAATATTACAAGATTATTACAAAAATATAACGAATTCTATTGACATTTTTTTTAAAATGTAATATATATAAACTTAGAGAAATTATACTAATAAATGGAGGAATTAACTTGGCAATAGGAGATATCATAGTAGGTATTGACATAGGAACAAGTAAAGTCTGTACAGTTGTAGGGGAAGTAAACAACTTTGGACAAGTAGAAATCATATGTAATACCTCATATAAATGTAATGGGCTAAAAAAAGGAAAGATAATAAATGAAGAAGAAATCTGTCTATGCATAGCAAAAACAATAAAAAATGCCGAAGAAGAAACAAACCTAAAAATCAATTCTTCATATGTAACCATCCAAGGAAAATATGTAACAATAGTCCAAAATAGTATAACAAAAGAAGTAAAAGATAAATATTCTGGAATATCTATAAAAGACGTACAAAATGCAATGTTACAAGTAAAAGACATAGAAATTCCTGATGAAAAAACCTTAATTGATATAGTGCCTGATAAAATTACACTAGAAAATGGAACAGTAGTAAAAGACCCAGTAGGAAACCTAAGCTCACACTTCACGATAAGTGCACAAGTTATATTAGCAGAAAAAGAATATGTTAGGCAATTAAACAACATCTTCAAAAAAGTAGGATTAGAAATAGATGGAATAGTACCAATAGCATTAGCAGAAAGAAACTTAGTATTAGACAAAAACGAATTACATGACAATATAATGCTATTAGACATAGGAGCTGGAAATACAGAAATAGGAATATTCGAAAGTTCAACCTTCATGTATACAAACTCAATACCAGTAGGAGGAGACAACATAACAAACGATATAGCCTTTGTATTAAACATTTCAGAAGAAGAAGCAGACAAACTAAAAAGACAATATGGATTAGCATTAAAATCCTTCATAGACAATGATAATGACATAATTCTAAACACATCAAAAGACGATAACAAAAATAGAATAATAAAAAGTTCTGAACTAATAGAAATAATAGAAGCAAGAATAGAAGAAATATTCTCAATAGTAAATAAAGACATAACAAATCAAGGGGTAAAACAAAAAATAAACAATGTAATACTAACAGGACAAGGGATAGTAAACATAAATAAAAGTGACGTTGCAGGAAAAATAAACTTAAACATACCAGTAAAAATATCAACAGGAAGACTAATAAGTACAGTGAAAGCAACGTACAGAACAAGTTATGCCTTAGTAAGATATGTTGCAGCAAGACCATTTGCCAAAACAGTATCAAGTGATATAGACTCACAAAATAGCGAGAGTTTTATCAAGACAATATTTGAAAGAGTAAAAGAATTCTTTTATTCATAAAAGATAGAAAATTGAATCAAAAAAGAAAAAAGAAAATAGTTTTAGAAAGGGAGGAAAAACTAAATGATGGAATACAATGACGATAATAATTACGCGATGATGGATGGAGCAGCAACAATAAAAGTTATAGGTGTAGGAGGAGCAGGAAACAATGCAGTAAATAGGATGATAGATGCAGGAATAAAAGGAGTAGACTTTATTGCTGTAAATACAGATAGACAAGCTCTTCAAACTTCAAGAGCAAATACAAAAATACAAATAGGGGAAAAAATAACAAGAGGATTAGGAGCTGGAGCGAACCCAGATATAGGAGCACAATCAGCAGAAGAAAGTAAAGCAGAAATATCAGAAGTATTAAGAGGAGCAGATATGGTATTTGTTACTGCTGGAATGGGCGGAGGAACAGGTACAGGAGCAGCACCAATTGTAGCACAAGCAGCAAAAGAAATGGGAATACTAACAATAGGGGTAGTTACAAAACCATTTACCTTTGAAGGTAAAAAAAGACTATCACAAGCTGAAAGAGGAATAGAAAGTCTAAAAGGAAAAGTAGATACTTTAGTAGTAATACCAAATGACAAATTATTACAAATAATTGATAGAAAAACCTCTATAATAGAAGCTTTTAAAATGGCAGATGACATACTAAGACAAGGTGTTCAAGGAATATCAGATTTAATAGCGATACCAGGACTAGTAAACCTAGATTTTGCAGATGTAAAAACAATAATGCTAAATCAAGGAATGGCACATATGGGAGTAGGTAGATCAGCAGGAGAAAATAGAGCAGAGGATGCAGCAAAAGAAGCAATACAAAGTCCATTATTAGAAACTTCAATAGAAGGAGCAAAAGGAGTAATAATAAACATTACAGGTGGAGAAGACTTAGGATTACACGAAGTAAACACAGCAGCAGAATTGGTACAACGTAGCGTAGATCCAGAAGCAAATATTATATTTGGTACTGTAACAGACCCTAGCATGTCAGACGAAATACAAATAACTGTAATAGCAACAGGTTTTGAAAAAGGAGCACACACATCAAATGTAGGAGTAGAAAATATAGTTACAAAAACATGGGAAAAGAAAATAAACTCAATTCCAGCAAGCACAGAAACAAACTCATCACAAAATGACTTAGATATTCCATCATTTTTAAGAAAAAATAAAAATAAAAATATGTAATAAAAATGAGACAATTAGGACAAACCTAAATTGTCTTATTTTTTTATACTTAAAGATGATAATAAATAATTATAACCTTTTGGGAGTGATCAGTATATAAAAAAATTATATAAATTATATTTTTAGGCAATTGATTTAACATTCTTTCTATGTGAGGAAAATCGACAAAAATAATTCAAAATTAGACAATAGTAAGGAGATTTAAATCTGATATTGTCGATTATTTCTTTTTTTCGCCAGTAAGAAAAGACAGATTTTTTAAATATAAAGTAGTAAGATTAATTAGCAGGTGATATCATGACAATTTATTTAGATGTAGTATTAATTGAAAATCTAATAATGAATTACATCATTTTATATGCAACAGGAATTATACTTAAAAATAAAATAAAACCTTTACGAGTTACATTAGCAAGCTTATTGGGAGCTATTTATTCAATTGTAGCATATACAGATATATTAGAAATTTACTCAAGCCTAATATTAAAAATAATATTATCAATAATAATTGTGTATATTGCATACAATCCACAAAATGTTAAACAATTGTGGAAACAAATATTAATATTTTATATGACATCTTTTGTATTTGGAGGAGCAGCCTTTGCTTTAATATATATAGTAAAGCCCCAAGAAATATTTATGAAAAATGGATTATTTTTAGGTACATATCCTTTAAAAACAATATTAATAGGTAGTCTGCTTGCATTTTTCTTAATTATTACATCCTTTAAAATTGTAAAAACAAAGATATCAAAAAAAGATATGTTCTGTACAGTAAGAGTAAAGCTAAACAACAAGATTATTGAAACACAGGTAATGATAGATACAGGAAATTTACTCAAAGAACCTATAACAAACACGCCAGTTATAGTTTTAGAACATACACTTTTATTTGAAATTGTTCCAAAAGAAATATTAAACAATTTGGAAAATATATTAGGAGGTGATTTTAGTAAAATACCAGATAATATAAAAAATGAATATATATCAAAACTGAAATTAATTCCGTTTTCTTCGTTAGGAAAGCAAAATGGAATGTTATTAGGTCTTAGACCAGATTACATAGTTATTGTAAATGAAGAAAACGAAAAAAAAATAGAAAATGTAATAATAGGTATCTATAATAAATCCTTAACAAAGAGAGGTGAATATAGAGGATTAATAGGTGTGGAATTATTATAAAAAAGGAGTGAGTTTATGAAAATTGTTGATTTATTAAAAAATAGCATAAATAATATATATGCCAAATATCTAAATGATAAAGATGAAATAGAATATCTACCTATTTTTTATATAGCAGGAAGTCAGACTTTACCACCGCCATTATCTCCAGAAGAAGAAAATGAACTCATAAATAAATTATCTTCTGAAGATAATTTACAAGTAAGACAAACCTTAGTAGAAAGAAATCTAAGACTAGTTGTATATATAGCAAAAAAGTTTGAAAATACACGGAGTTGGAATAGAAGATTTAATATCCATAGGAACAATAGGATTAATGAAAGGGGTAAATACCTTTAATTCAGACAAAAAAATTAAGTTAGCAACCTATGCATCAAGATGTATTGAAAATGAAATATTAATGTTTTTAAGAAAGAATAATAAAATTAAAGGGGAAGTATCGATAGATGAACCTTTAAATAAAGATGGTGATGGAAACGAATTATTACTATCAGACATATTAGGAACAGAACCAGATATTACATCTAGAAATATAGAAGATGAAGTTGATAAAACCTTGTTAAGAGCATCCATTCAAAAACTTAATAATAGAGAAAAAGACATTATGGAGATGAGGTTTGGATTCAAAACAGGAAAAGAAAAAACTCAAAAAGAAGTTGCAGATGAATTACGGTATATCACAAAGCTATATATCAAGATTAGAAAAAAAGATAATTGGTAAAATGAAAAAAGAAATTAGTAGTAAAATAGGATAATTCCTTAAAATCTAAAATCAGTTTATCAAAGTAAATAAAATATGAGAATAAATAAATCTTTTTTGGAAATACTTTTAATAAGTATTTTTGAAGGAGGTTTTTCTTTTGATAAACAACAAAGTAGAGATATGTGGAGTCAACACATCAAAATTACCCTTGTTAAGTAGAAAAGAAAAAGAAGAACTATTTATAAAAATAAAAGCAGGAGATGAAGAAGCAAGAAACATATTTATTAATGGTAATCTAAGATTAGTGCTAAGTGTGATACAAAGGTTTTATGGAAGAGGAGAAAGTGCAGATGATTTATTTCAAGTAGGTTGTGTAGGATTAATAAAAGCAATAGATAATTTTGATTTAAGTCAAAATGTTCAATTTTCAACCTATGCTGTACCTATGATAATTCGGTGAAGTAAAAAGATATCTAAGAGACAATAATAGTATACGAGTTAGTAGATCTGTAAGAGATCTTGCATATAAGGCTATACAATTTAAAGAAAGATATACAAAAGAACATGGAAGAGAGCCAAATATAGAAGAAATCGCAAAAGAATTAGGAGTAGAAAAAGAAGATGTAGCCTTTAGTTTTAATGCAATACAAGATCCAGTATCTTTACAAGAACCAGCATATAATGATGGAACTGATAGTATTAATATTATGGAACAAGTTAAAGATAGTAAAAATACAGATGAACTATGGGCAGAAAACATGACAATAAAAGAGGCTCTACAAAAATTAAATGATAAAGAGAAAATGATTATTACAAAGAGATTTTTTGATGGTAGAACACAAATGGAAGTTGCCGATGAAATTGGAATATCGCAAGCACAAGTGTCTAGATTAGAAAAAAGTGCAATTCAACATATAAAAAGATTATATAAATAATTATAAATAAAGAAATTGTATAGTATTAACAAAATGTTGTAAAAAGACATGTAATTTTAAATTAAAAAAGAAATAAAAAATAAACCTTATTTGGTTTATTTTTTAAAATTTTAGAATATAATGAAAAGAGGAGTAAATATTATGCAAGATAAAGGTTTAGATTTTAAACATAAAGAAGTTGTTAATATTACAAATGGAAAAAGACTAGGTTATGTACAAGACGTTTGTGCTGATTTAGAAACAGGAACCATAACACATATAATTGTTCCTGGTAGTAATAAAATATTTAATTTATTTTCTTCAAATAATGATATAGTTATAGAATGGAAAGATATAAAATGTATAGGTGATGATTTGATTTTAGTAGAAATATAAATTAAAAAATTAAATTTATTAAAGACTAACTAAATAATATTTATCAATTTTTCAGTTATCTAACATTATGCTAAGAAATAATAGGAATATAGATAAAATATATCTAAAAAAGAAGCCTTTTAAGTTATATTTTAGTTATTTTGACTGTCTTCAAAAGCTCTTGCATATTGATTAAGAAATTTTTCATGAACCTAAATGCTTTTTACTTAACTTAATTGTAATGTTGGAAAAAGATCTATATATAAAAAAATCAGGATAAAATTATGAAATAATTTTTATAATCTATGTAACGGTTAATACAACAGCATTTGAAGATTATAACTGCCTAAAAAACCATACATATATTTTAAATTGTAGATAAACTATTTATGTAAAATTTATATAGTAAAATCAATAGCTACAAGTCCTAAATTTTTTACCATAAAATCTATAAAATTGAAAACCTAGTATTATCAATGCTTTTGACGGTTTTTAGTATTCTAAAATCATTGTAACACTTGATATAACTAGGTTAGAAACTTTTAAAAAAAAATTTTTATAATTTTATCCTGTAAAAAAATAAAAAAGTATTGACAAAGTTGTTTTAAAATGTTATTATAAAAAAGCATTAAGCGATAATAAAAGCAATAAAATAAAAATTACAAAAAAATAAAAAAATATATTGACATAATGCAAAAAAAATGTTATTATAAAAAAGTACTTAGCAATAGACAAAAAATTAAAAAAGAACTTAAGAATTAGTAATAATAATTGCATAGCATGAATACAATATAAAAGTAATTACTAGTTTTTTATTTTGCTCAAAAGAAAATTTAATAAAATGTCAAAAAGTGTTGACAAAATAAAAAAAGTATATTATAATACAAATCGTTCCACAAAAGGAACAAAAAAGTACATTGAAAAGTAAACAATAAAATCCTTTAGAGAATAAACCGAAGCG
>CAMXQV010000045.1 GCA_947245515.1 uncultured Clostridium sp.
TTCCTCTTCTTGTCTTGCTTTTTCCTCTTCTTGTCTTGCTTTTTCCTCTTCTTGTCTTGCTTTTTCCTCTTCTTGTTTTGCTTTTTCCTCTTCTATTTCTTTGTCTGTTTTTAAATCTTGTATTTTATCAAAATTTATAAATTCTAATTTATTATCAATTTCATCTATTTGTTTAATCAAGTCTGGTAGTTGTATTTCTATAGTTTCTATTTCCTTTTGTAATTCAGAAACTTTTTTTCTTCTATTTTCTACAATTGGATCATCTTTTCTTACTAAAGGATTATTTTCATCATTTTTAATTAAATCTTCAAAATACTCCTTTTCTTTTACTAGATTTTTCTTTTTGTCTTGTCTTAATAGTGCCTCTTTTGCTAATTCTTCCTTATTCTTTTCTAAATTCTGTTTATTTTTTTGAATTTCATTTTGTGCCTTTTCTTTAATTTCTTTTATTTCTGTATCTTTTTCTTTAATTTCTTTTTCTTTTTCGTCTTCTTTCTGTGCTACTTCATTTCTTATTCTTTCTTGCAATTTATACACCGCTGATTCTTTATCTTCTTTATGTCGAACAGAATGCCATTTCTCATTTTCTTTTTTTAGTTGTTCAAATAATACACTTTTTTCTTCTTCTAATTTCACTTTTTCCTCTTCTAGCTTACTTATCTCGTCTTTATAATCTGCAATATTACTTTTTAATTCATCAAAATTTACTTCTATCATATTTTATTTCCTTTCTTTCTTATTAAAATGATATTTTATAAAATACCACTAATAATATTTTAACAGATTTACGTAATATTTGCAAGGATTTCTTAAGATTTTAACATAAATGTAAAAAAATAGTAATATTAATATAATATAACATAATATTCTAAAAAATAATATTTAAATTACTCAAACTTCTATTAGCCAATGCCAAATATCTTTCCTTTTTATCCTTAATTTTATTTCCTTCTAACAGTGGTAAAATTCCAAAATTTGCATTCATAGGTTGAAACTTAGAATTAGGAGTAGAAATATATTTAGCCAAAGCACCAATAACAGTATACTCTGAGAAACGATGATTTTTTCCTCCGTCCCCAAAATCATCAATAGCATTTAAAGCAACCACCATTCCTGATGATATGGATTCAACATATCCTTCTACTCCTGTTATTTGACCAGCAAAATATACGTTTTTGTTTTTTCTTAGGTTATAGGTTTCATCTAATAATTGTGTCGAATCTATATATGTATTTCTATGCATTACTCCATATTTTATGAACTCTGCTTTTTCTAAACCTGGTATATTACTGAATACTCTTTTCTGTTCTCCATATTTTAGGTTTGTTTGAAAACCTACTATATTATATAAAGTTGCACATTTGTCATCTTGTCTTAGCTGGATTATGGCATATGGCCTTTTCCCTGTTCTTGGGTCATCAAAACCTACTGGTTTTAATGGTCCATATCTTAAAGTGTCTCTCCCTCTTTTTGCCATTATTTCTATTGGCATACAACCTTCGAAGATTTCTCTTTTTTCAAATTCATGTAAGTTTACTACTTCCGCTTCTGTTAGTTGTTGCCAAAAGCTTTCATATTCTTCTTTATTCATTGGGAGATTTATATAACTTTTTTCTTCCTTTTCTAGTCTTTGTTTCCATTCTTCTATACTCTCATCTTTTTTCTTTTCTTGACTATATCTATCGCCGTAAAAGGCTATATCAAAGTTAATACTTTCTTTTGTTACTATAGGCGCAGCCGCATCATAAAAATGTAATTTGTCTACACCTGTTATTTTTTGTATTTGTTCTTGCAAACCTTCAGATGTAAGCGGACCTGTTGCTATAATTACGATTCCTTCTTTTGCCATTTCTTCTATATTAGTTACTTCTTTGTGAATGACTTCTATGTATGGATTGTTTTCTACACATTTTGTTACTTCTTTAGAGAAATTATCTCTATCAACTGCTAAGGCTTGCCCTGCTGGAACACTATTTTTGTCTGCAATTCTGATTAATTCTGAACCTAATCTACGTAATTCCTCTTTTAATAACCCACATGCATTTGTAAGTAAATTTGATTTAAAGGAATTGCTACATACTATTTCAGCTAAGTTGCTACTATTATGTGCTGGTGAAAATTTTATTGGTTTCATTTCATATAATTTAACTTTTATTTTTCTTTTTGCAATTTGTAAGGCTACTTCTGTTCCAGCTAATCCTCCACCTATTACTGTAATATATTCTTTCATTTTAAATATCCATCCTTTAATTAAATAAATCCATTATTTCGTCTTTAGAAAGTTTATTAATAAATGATGCTTTAGTATCTAAAACTTTATCAATTAATAAAGCTTTTCTTTGTTGTAATTCATATATCTTTTCTTCTATTGAATTTTTAGTAATTAATTTGTATACTTGTACATTATTTTTTTGTCCTATTCTATATGCTCTATCTGTTGCTTGATTTTCTGCAGATATATTCCACCATGGATCATAATGTATAACTAAATCTGCTCCAGTTAAGTTGAGACCTGTTCCTCCTGCCTTTAGGGATATCAAAAATAATTTAATTTTTGGATTTGAATTAAATTCATCTACTAATTTCATTCTTTCTTCAACTTTTGTTGCTCCTGTTAATTTGTAATATTCTATTTTTTTATTTTTTAATTCTTTTTCCATTATTTCAAACATTGTTGTATATCCTGAAAATAACAATATTTTATGACCTGCTTTTGTTGCTTCTTCTATTATTTCCATACATTGTTCTAATTTACTACTACCTGATTTATAATTCTCTAAAAATAAACTTGGATGACAACATATTTGTCTAAGTCGTGTTAAGGCTGCTAAAATCTGCATATGACTATTTTCATATCCTTTTATATCTATTTGTTCTGATATTTCCTTTTTGGTTTGAGCTAAGTAATTTAAATAAATATTTTTCTGCTCTTCTTCCATTTCATTATTTAGAACTGTTACTGTTTTTTCTGGTAGTTCTGTTAATACTTCTTTTTTTGTTCTTCTTAATATAAAGGGTTCTATTAACATTTTTAATTTTGCCATAGTCTCTTGGTTTTCATCTTTAATTATCGGAATTTCATATAAGTTTTTAAACTTTTTATAAGAAAATAAATATCCTGGCATTATAAAGTCAAAGATTGACCATAACTCTGATAATGAATTTTCTATTGGTGTTCCTGTTAATGCATATCTTGTTATTGCTTTTATCTGCTTAATGGATTTTGCATTTTGTGTGTTGCTATTTTTTAAATATTGAGCTTCATCTGCAATAATATATCTAAATTCATATCCTTTATCTTTATATAAATCAATATCTCTTTTTAATAAATCATATGAAGTTATTACAAGATCATAATTTTCAATATTCTTTATCTTTTCACTTCTTTGTGCTGAGTTTCCCATTATTACTATTGTTTTTAAAGCTTTAGCATATTTTTCAGCTTCATTTTGCCAATTTAAGGTAAGTGAACTTGGAGCTATTACCAAACTTGTTTTTTTATTGTTTTCTATTTTAGTTGTTTCTTGTTCATAGTTAATTTCCTTTTCTTCATTTTTATAGTCTAGTAAAATTGATAAAATTTGAAGAGTTTTTCCAAGTCCCATATCATCTGCTAATATTCCACCAAATTTATAATAATCTAAGATTTTTAACCATTTAAAACCTACTTTTTGGTAAAATCTTAAAGTTGTATTTAAGTTTTGAGGAACTTGAATACTTTCTTCTAATTCATCTTTGTCTAAACTATTTACTATTTTTTTATAGTCTTCTTCTTTTGTTATTTTTATTCCTTTTACACTTTTCAATAGTTGATCTAAATATAAACTTCTATATATTGGAATACTTATTTTTCCTTCAATTATGTCTTGATATTCTAGATTCATTCCTGTTACAAGTTTATCTAAGAACTCTATTTCCTTATTGTTTTCTATATTTATAAAACTTCCATCTTTAAGTCTATAATATTTCTTTTTTAAGGAATATCTTTCCATTATCTCTTTTAATTCTTTTTTATCTATTTTTAAAGCTTCAATATTAATTTGTAATAAATTATTATTTATTTTTACTCCTATTCCACCTATTTTTGTCTGTTTTATTTGTTTTGATTTAAAGTTGTCTGTTACTAATACTTGAAACTTTTCCATATAAGTTTCTATATCTTGTGATAGAAATTTATAAATTTTCTCTTCATCTGGTAAAATAAATCTGATGTTTTTTGTATCAAACATAAATCCTGTTTTTCTAAAGATATTTAAAGCCTTTGTTTCTTTTATTAGGTTTCTTGGAATTTCTATTTTTTTACTTTCATCCAAAGGATTAAATTCTTTTTCTCCATATATAAATTTTATGTCTGCTATTAAATAATTGCTTTTGTCAAAATCTAAATATACTTTTATTATTAGTTCTTCTGGTTTATATTTTTTTATTTCTTCTTCTGGTATATTTTCTATTTCAATAGCTTCTTGTACTTTTGGCATTACTATTGAAAATAACTTTGGTAAATCACTTTTTCCTAATTTTAATTCTGTTAAATAGTTTTTTCTAAATAAATTTATAAGTTTTAAAGTTCCTTTTTCAAATTCTTTTGTACAACGATATATTTTATTTTCATCTATTATATATTTGTATTGTTTTCCTTGTATTATTGCCAGCTTGTATATGTCAAGATTTGGTAAAATACTATATTCATCTTCTTTTTTTTCTTCTTTTTTTAATTTAAATTCTATATTTGGTTTCTCTTCCGTAAATTCTATTGTTTGTATTCTATAATCTTTTTGCATATATATTTCTTTATTTTTTAAAATATCAAATAATTCGTCTATTCCACTATTCCCTATTATTATACTACTTTCACTAAGTACTTTTCCATAATATCTATAATTGCTATTTGAATTTGAATTTGCGTGTTTTATTATTTCTGCATATTTTAATATGAAGTCTAATAGTTTTCTACTGTCCTTTTCAAAACTTTCTTTTGTATGTAGAAATTCTAGCTTTTCTCCATAGCTATAAGTCTCTTTATTTAACATTCTTGTGTAGAATTCTGATAGGTTTTTAATTTTGTACATTTTTTCTTTTCCTATTTTAAATTCTATTTTCATGTCCCCTATTTGTTTGTCATATATGATTTGTGGCTCTATTTTTATTGTTTCTTTATTTACTTTTTCACTTTCTTCTTTTATTGTTTCTATTTCTTCGTTGTAAAAATTTTTTACTATTTGTTTAAAACTTCTATATTCTTCTTTGTCTTTTTTATTTTGTTGTTCTTCTTTTTTTATCATTGTATTTTCTCCTCTATCTAGCAGTTTATTATATTATAGTTTATGCTAAATTGCAATTATTTTATTGCAATCATCTTAACTTTTTTACTCTTTAGTTAAAGTCTTTATATAAACTGCCTTACAAAATAGACATGGAAAGTCAGTATGACTTTCCTATTATATAAAAAAATAACTCCTGTATTGTACAGAAATTATCTTTTTGCTTAGTTTAATTTTAATATAATCTTTTTTTAATATTATTAAAAAACACATATTCCTCATTAGCTTGGATATTTATACTTTTTTCTTTTTACCATTTTTTCTTAGAAATATTACTTTCACCCAAATATATCACTTTAAGAATTTACACTAACAGTATTATCAGTACCTATTTTATAATATTGTGCAATTAGTTCATCTAATTCTATACTTAGTTTATAGGTAACTTCATAATCTTCACCATTTTCTATACTTTTATTTAATTTATCCCTTAATTTACATATTTCATCATTTAACATATCTTTTTCTCCTTTATTTTTGTCTTCTTTTGTATAATAATAAATTATCACAATTTTGGCTTAAAAGTCAAGTATTTGAGCTATATTTCTAAAACTTTTGTAAGACACCTTTCTTTTAGTTTCGACATTATGAGACAGTATAAAACGGCATTTATCTTTTTCTATAAATAAAACCTTTTTTACAACCTTTTTAATTATCTCATTTTTTAACATTTTATTCTAATTTTTCACAATAGATATTACCATTTTCTCCTCTTTAAAAACATCTTTTAACAATTGTTCTAAATATTCTACATTTATGGTTTCTATTTCATCTAAATAGTCAAAACTATTTATTCCTTTGAAATAATCTGATATAACTATTCTAGAAATATCAACTATATCGTTGTATTGTTTTATATAATTGCCATAAAACATTTTTTTAATTCTATTAAAATCTTCTTCCTTTATTCCGTTTTGTTTTAAATTTTCTACTTCTTTTTTAAATTCTTCATATATCAAATCTGGATTTCCTGATTGTCCCATTACCAGTATGTGTGCATACGTTTTTCCAAATTCATAATCAATTGTTGGTGGAGTTAACATTATCCCATCTTTATATAAGCTTTGAAATAAACTAGAACTTGTTCCTACTAATAAGTTTAAAAGCATTGCTACTCCTAAATGTTTCTTAATAATTTCATTTTTATTTTCTAAACCGCTATCCATTACTTTATCTTTTATTCCAATTGCGTATAAAGGTCTACTTACTTCAAGTTTTTGTTCTATTCTTTTTTGTGCTATTTCATCTGGTTCTTCTGGATATACTCTTTTTATAGTCCCCTTAGATTTTTTATCAATTAACCTTTTCTTTACTTCTTCTAATATTGCATCTGGTTCAAAATCTCCAGCTATAATTAATAGCATATTTGATGGACTATAGAAAGTATTGTAGCATTTGTATAAGATTTCTTTGTCTATTTTTTCTATGGTTTCTATTGTTCCAGTTATATCTATTTTTATAGGATTATTATGATACATTGCTTTTATTGCATTTAAATAAACTATCCAATCTGGATTATCATCATACATCCTTATTTCTTGCCCAATAATACCCTTTTCTTTTTCTACATTTTCGTCTGTAAAATACGGATGTTGAACATAATCCATTAATTCATCCATCGCTTCATAAAAGTTATTTGTACCTTCAAATAAATATGCTGTATGATCATTTGTTGTATATGCATTTGCGTTTACTCCTAAGGATGTTAAAACATCTAAACTATTGGTACCATTTTCTTGCTCAAATAATTTATGCTCTAAAAAATGTGCAACTCCGTTAGGAACTGTAGTTTCTTTTTCTTCACCTGGAACAAAAAATACACTATCATTTGATCCATAATTTGTTCCCCATATCATGTATTTTTTTTCTATCCCTTTTTTTGGAATTATCATAACTGTCAATCCATTATCTAGTTTCTCTTTATATATCTTTTCTTTAAGTTTCAAGCTCTCTATAACTTGCATTAATTTTCCTCCATTCTCTTTATAATTATTTCATATTTTTAGTTTTTTAAGAAATATATAGTATTAATACTTACTTTATTAGCAATATTTACAACCTTTTCTTTTGTTATGTTTTCTATCTTTTTAATATAATCATCTATTGTTACATCTTCTTTACAAAGTTCTTGAGAAAAATAATAACTTATTTGTGTGTCTTGTTCATCTTTTACTGTTTTTATAGTGTCTATTATTCCAGACTTAACATTACTTAAATCTTCGTCAGAAAACTTTCCATCTTTCATATCTTGAATTTGTTCTTTAATTAAATCTAATGCCTTTTCATAATTTTCAATATCTATTCCGCAATTTATAATTATATTCCCTTTATGTCTCATATAGTTTGAACTAGCTACATATGCTAAATGTGCTTTTTCTCTGACATTTTTAAATAGTTTTGAATTTGCTGTTCCTCCTAATATTGCATTATAAACTAAGGTATCATATCTTAATTCAGGCTCTTCAATATTTACATCTAATCCTATTAATAATTTTCCTTGCGTTATATCCATTGATTCTGTAACATTTTTTTCTTCCTTTTTATCTTTTTTTAAGTCTATTGGAACCTTGTATTTTGCCTCTCTAGCCTGTAATTTTTTTATATTCTCATTTTGTTCTACTACTTTTTCTATTTTCTCATCTATTAGACCTGATATAAATATGTCTATTTTGGCATTTTGAATTAACTTTTGATAATATTCATATAAATTTTTTCCATTTATCTTTTCTAAATCTTCTATATATCCAAATTTATATAATCCATAAGGTTCATTTTTATACATTTCTTCTATACATCTTTCAAAGGCATATCTCGCTTTACTATCTATTTTTCCTTCAATTATTTTTTGTATGAAATTTTTCTCTTGCTCAACATATTCTTTTTTAAATTCGTTA
This sequence comes from uncultured Clostridium sp., assembly GCA_947245515.1. Lineage (GTDB taxonomy): Bacteria > Bacillota > Clostridia > TANB77 > CAG-508 > CAG-269. The sequence continues at coordinate 8,216 of CAMXQV010000045.1, forward strand.
TTGTCAATATATGGATTAAATGCTATTTCTAATATTTTTTCTAAGGATTTTTCTAATAAATTTTCTTTTGTATCTGGTAAGTAGTTGTCATTTATTGTTTCTATATAAAATTTTATAATTTGATTATCTCCTATTTTATCTATTCCACTGTCATAGGCTGCACCATACATTTCTTCCATTCGTTTACTAATCTCTTCTTGTGTCGTCATGTTTTTTGTTCCTCTTCTTAAAATTGTTGATATTAGTGCATTTTTTGTTATGTTCTCTCTTGTTAATTCACTTGATATGAATAATGCTATTAGATTTGTTTTGAATTTATCACTTTTTATCATGTGTAATTTGATTCCTGGCTTTATTTCTTTTTCTATATTTTCCATTCTTACTTATCCTTCCTTCCTTTTTTTGTACAAGCTTTTATTTAAAACTCCAATATATGGTTTTATTATTCAAGCTTACTATTTTTCTTTTTAATTATTATTAACATTTTTTCGTTTTTTATTAGACTTATCTTTCTTTTATATATTAATATTTTTTATTAATTAAATCAAATTGCTTTTTTCTCCTAAAAGCAAAAATGGAAGTATTAGGTATATATTTTCTCCCTAATACTTCCATTTTTTTACTTTATTAGAATTTTCTTTTTCGTGCAGCCTCTGATTTTTTCTTTCTTTTTACACTAGGCTTTTCGTAATGCTCTCTTTTACGTACTTCTTGAATAACTTGATCTCTAGCACATTGTCTTTTAAATTTTCTTAAAGCATCTTCTATATTTCCATTATTAACTTTTATTTCTGACATTTTATTCCCCTCCTTCCAGCCCATACACACTGTATGTGGGATAACTTTTATAATGTGTTTATTATACATGAAATGCTTGTGCTTGTCAATAGGTTATTCACTAGTAATACGTTAATTTAATAAATCTATCAAGATTTCTTTTCAATTTTATTATTTTATATTTTTATTTGTAGTTTTTTTTCTTGTACTTTTTTTCTCTTTTTTATTTACTTCTTCTTCATTTAAATCAATCTTTACTTCGCCTTCTATAATTTCTCCTTTTTTCGGTTTATTCCAAGAGATATAATCACATGAAGTAGGATTATTTTCACAGATATAATATTTTCTTCTTTTTTTAGTTTTTCTAATTTGAACTACTCCTCCGCACTTTGGACATGGTTCTTCTATCGTTTCTATTATTGGTTTAGCATTTTTACACTCTGGATATCCTGGACAGGCTAAAAACTTGCCATATCTTCCATATTTATAAACCATCATTCTACCACATTTATCACATGGTACATCTGATACCTCATCTACTAATTCAACATGTTCTAATTCTTTTTCAACTTTTTCAACTTCTTTTTGAAATGGTCCATAAAATTCCCTTATCATTTTTTTCCAAGGTTCGTTACCTTCAGCAATTTCATCAAATTCATTCTCTATATCAGCAGTAAATTCAACATTTATTACATCAGTAAAATTTTCAATTAATAATTTATTTACGATTCTTCCAAGTTCAGTTGGTACAAGTTGTTTTTGTTCTTTTTCTATATACCTTCTTTCTAGGATGGTAGTAATAGTTGGAGAATATGTACTTGGTCTACCTATACCTTTTTCTTCTAATGCCTTTACTAAACTTGCCTCTGTATACCTAGGAGGTGGCTCTGTAAAGCTTTGTTTTGGATCTATTTTATTTAGTTTTAATTTTTGCTTTTCTTTTAATTCTGGTAACATACCTTCTTGTTCTACTTCTCCTTGATTGTCTGTTCCCTCAACATATAATACCATAAATCCTTTAAATTTTATTGTTTGACCATTTGCTTTAAAATTGTACCTATCAGCATTTATTGTTACTGATTTTGTGTCATATATAGCTGATGACATTTGGCTTGCCATAAATCTATTGTAAATTAATTTATATAATTTGTATTGATCTTTTGTAAGTGAAGCTTTAATTTCTTCTGGTTCTAATTCAATATAGGTTGGTCTTATTGCCTCATGAGCATCTTGTGAGTCCTTTTTAGCTTTATAATATCTGTTTTCGTAATAATCTTCACCATATGTATTTGTAATATGTGTTTTGGCAGCATTTCTAGCTTCTTCTGATATTCTTGTTGAGTCAGTTCTCATATAGGTAATTAATCCTACTGTACCTTTTTCTGGTATACTAACTCCTTCATATAGTCCTTGTGCTATTGACATGGTTTTCTTTAAAGTGAATCCTATTTTTCTTGATGCTTCTTGTTGCATAGTACTAGTTGTAAAGGGTGGTGCTGGATTTCTTTTTTTCTCACTTTTTTTAATTTCGTCAATAATATAGTCAGATTTTTCAATCACTTTTAATATTTGATCAACTTCTTCTTTTGAATGAATTTCTATCTTTTTCCCATCTTTTCCAAAGAATTTCGCCTCAAACTGTTTTTTTGAATTTTCATCTTTTAAATTAGCATATATATTCCAGTATTCTTCAGGTTTGAATCTTTCTATTTCTTCTTCTCTATCAACAATTAACTTTACAGCAACTGATTGTACACGTCCTGCTGATAGTCCTCTTCTGACTTTTTTCCATAATACCGGACTTATTTTATACCCAACTATTCTATCTAATACTCTCCTTGCTTGTTGTGCATCTACTAAGTTTATATCAATATCTCTTGGCTCTTTAATTGCTTTTTGTACCGCTCCTTTTGTAATTTCGTTAAAAGTTACTCTAGTTATTTTCTTTTCCTCTTCTTTTAAAATTGTTGCTAAGTGCCAAGCTATAGCTTCTCCTTCACGGTCAGGGTCAGTTGCAATATATACTTTTTTTGCATTTTTTGCATCTTTTTTTAAGGATTTTATTAAGTCTCCTTTTCCTCTAATATTTATGTATTCTGGCTCAAAATCATGTTCTACATCTATTCCTAATTTTGATTTTGGTAAATCTCTAATATGCCCCATTGAGGCAACTACTTTAGTACTACCTCCTAAGAACTTTTTTATTGTGTTAGCCTTTGCTGGTGATTCTACTATAATTAATTTATCAGCCATAGATTCCTCCTTAAGGATTACTTTGTTTAATTATTCTTTTTTCTTATAGTATTTTAGACTAAATATTGGTAATTTGCAAGTTATTTTGTAAATATTAATTTAAATGATTATTATTTTTTATAGAAATAATTTTTCTTTAGAAACATCTATTATTACATCTTCTAAGGCTACTGGTGTAACTTCATTTTTCTTTAATAAATCTAATATTTCATTTACTTTTTGTTCGTCATTTGACAAATATTTAATTTCATTTTTTTCTACTTTTGGCTCGTCTTTTCTATATTCAGTTTTTATTACATTTATACCAAATTTTGTAGAATTTCCTTTATTTATTTCATCCTCATTTATTATCTTATAATATTCTAATTTTATAGGATAATAAATTCTCTCTTCTTCTAAAATTTCTTTGCTTATAAATGTACTTCCATAAAATGTTTTCAATTAAATCCCTCCTCTTTCGTATCACGCTTTTTTATAATACACTTATTGGAAAGGGTTTTCAAGCTTTTTTCATCGCAATTTTTGCCAATATTCTTGCTTTTTTTACATTTTTCAACAATTATTTTTAAAATTTATTTTTATATTTCTTTTTTCAACCTTTTATTATAACTTTTTCTTTCTAATTTCTTCAAAATTCGATTAATTTCTTTTTTATTTTTTTACATATTATTCTAGTATATATAGTTAACCTTTTTATAATTTTATATTCTTATTTCATACTAGGGTTTGTAGGATAATCTATTTTTCTTTTTTGAATCTTATAAGTAATTTTACTTGTTAGTTTTACTGGTGATATTTTAGCTCCTATCTTTGCTAATTTTACATCTATACCTGGTATAATGTAAAATTGACCCTTTTTTAATTTATTCATAGCATATTCTGCAACCTTTTGACTATCTGCTTCTCTCATATTAAATTTTACCTTTGCTACTTTATTAAAGTTAGTACTAACTGGTCCTGGACATAATATACTAATTTGAACTTTTGATTTTTCTTTCTTTAGTTCTTCTCTTATACTCTCAGATAAACTAACAATATATGCTTTTGTTGCATAATAGGTTGCCATTAATGGCCCTGGCATAAATCCTGCAAGGGAAGCAACGTTTAATATCTTCCCAGTATTTCTTTCTTTCATATCAATTAAGTATAATTTAGTTAAAATATGATATGCAATTATATTAGTTTGTATCATACTAATTTCTTTGTTTAGACTCGTTTTTGTAAAATTACCACAATCACCAAAACCTGCATTATTTACTAATAAATCAATTTCTTTAACTTGTTTATGCAGTTGTATACAATTTTCTTGTTTTGATAAATCTACTGATATTATTTCTATATTTATCTTATCTTTTTGTAATTCGTTTTTTACTTCTTTTAATTTTTCCTCATCTCTTGCTACTAATACTAAATCATATCCTTCTTTGCTTAAAACTCTAGCTATATCTCTTCCTATTCCAGAAGATGCTCCTGTTATTAAAGCTTTCATTATTTACAATTTCACCTCTTCTTATTTTTACGTACTTTAAATTTTATTATACTCTTTAAATAGAATAAATACTTAAAATCTTTGATTTTTCTTTAATTCGTTCTCGCCTAATTTTGTTTTTCCATTATAAGAAAACCTCAAAGGGCTAGCAATTATAACCTTTGTATAATAGAAAAGTAATACTTTCCTATTATACAAAAAAATACATCTTTTTGATGTATCTTTATTTATCTTTATTTCTACTTACTTTATTTATAATAACTCCCACAGCATGAACTATCTTAGTAGAATTGTTATTTGCAATAGTTTTTCCTAATGCCTTTCCTCCTACTGTTAATGCCGCAACTGTAGCACTTAAAATAAATTGTATATTAAAATTTATACCAAAACCTTCTGTTATTTTTACAGAAATCAAAGCACTTATTGCACCACTAAGGACACCACATATATCACCAATAACATCAGCACATATATTAGCAACTTTTGGTGCATTTCTTATTAGCTTTATCGAATCCTTTGAGCCTTTTACTTTTTTTGTAGCCTTTGCATGAAATTCATTTTCATTTGCAACTGTTACTGCCACTCCTATAATGTCAAAAAATATTCCCATTACTATTACTAGTATTAAAATTAATATCGCTGGTAATACACTTAAATTTGATACTCCATTTGCTGATATATATGAGAATATAATTGATAGAATAAAGGTAGTAATAAAAATTTGTATAAACCATTTTATATCCGAGTGTTCTTTTTGTTTGTCTTTTTCTTCTTGTTTATTATTCATTTCTTCTTTTTCCTTTCTTTCATGTATTATTTTCTTCTTTTTATATAAAATTTTAGACAGATGTAAATCTGCCTTATTATTTTTTAGTTAAAGATGGTCAAAGTCTAAGTAAATTTTACAGTTTAGGTCTAGTCGAATTTCTCTATTTCCCACTTAATATTACTATTATAGTCGTTTCCGTTTAAGGGAAATATCTACTATGTAACATGTAGACACCAGATCGCCACTAAAATCTGTACCTTAATCCCTAGACTTCTATGCTATTGATTTAGCAAACATTCTAGAAGTTTTCCTTAACATACAATTTGATCTTTACTAGTCTCTTTTGCAAATGCAATTTCATAGCTTATTAAATAAAATTAATTTGGCCTTAATTATATTTTATTAATTGTAAAACTAATCCCAATACCTTCACTCAAGACAGGCTACTCTATGCATTTTGTGTCTTGGCACTCAACATAGGTTTCACTTAAAACAGTTTTGCTCTAAGTCTCAACGAAAATAGGGATTCTTATATATGCCACTATATAATACCCTAAATTCTTTACTCCCAAAGACCACACAAAATTGGCAATTTCGCGCAACCTCCAGAAACTTCAACGATGTGCCCTATAGTGGATTTTTAGCCCCACCCTCGTAAAGTTTGTATGACTAGAATAATGCACCATCGTTATATATTATACATTATTGTGGTTAAATATTCCAACAAAATGTAGTTCCTTTTCTTTCTAAATTTAACATATTTTAACTTTGAAGGTTACAAAATTTTACTCATTCTCACTTTTTCTTATTTTTTCTCATTTTTTCTTTACTTTTTAGATATGTCTTTTTATTTCTTTATATATTTCTTCATGTATGTCTTCAATTGTTTTTATTTTATTATCTTTTACACATTTTATTTCAAACCAATTATAATCTTTAGATACATCACATGCTGCCTTGTATGCATCTACTAAGTGGTTTTTGTCGCTTTCATGTATATCTTTTTTATCGTTATGTGTAAATTTATTTTCTCTTTCTTTCATTAATTCAATTGATTTTTCTACAGGCATATTTAAGAAGAATACTTCTGTTGGAATAGGCAATCCATATAAATTGAATTCAAAATCCCATAACCATTTTAAGAATTTCTCTCTTTCTTTTTTGTCTGTAATTTTTCCTGCTTGATGTACCATATTAGCAGTTGTATACCTATCTGCTAACAATATTCCACCTTCTTCATAGTATTTTTTAAAATTTATCTGATAAGTTGCATACCTATCTGCTGCATAAAAGGTTGATGCTATGTATGGACTTATTTCTTTTGCATTTTTACCAAATTCTCCAGATAAATACATTTTTACTAAGGATGAACTTGGACTATCATAGTTTGGAAAACTTACTGTCTTGTATTCTATCCCATCACTTGTTAACCTTTCTTGTAATTTTATAAATTGTGTTTGCTTTCCACTTCCATCTGTTCCATCTATTACAAATAATTTTCCCATCTTTAATTTCATTCCTTCCTAAGATACAATTCTGGTTGGAAAAGAATTAAATTTTGGCTAGGAAAACAAGTTTGAAATTTATGAGTTGTACTAATTGTACGTTGATTAAATTTCAAATGCAGTTTGATGACGCCAAAATTATAATTATTTTTTCAACCTTTTCTCCTTTTTTTTATATTTTTTATTACTCTTCATTTTCTTTATCTTGTTGATCTTTTTTGTTGTTTTTTGATAATATTTCATTTATTGATTTTAGTATATCATCTGAGTTTTCATCAAATTCATCTTTTACTAAATTATACATCTTTATTTTCCTCCTTTATCGAATTATACTATGTTCTTTTCACTTATTCAATAACTTAAAAAAACAAAATTAAGATTTACTTAAGAATAACTTATCTCTAGCTCACTTATGTTTTCAGAGCTAAGATATATATGGAAAGTTATTATACCATAAATAATGATAGCTTTCCTACAACAGAACAAAAGCGACATGATTAGAATATTTTGACCTTTTAACTTACTTACATGTCGCATTTTTGTTCGTCTGCGAAAATTCTGGAAGAATTTTCTTTGGAATGTGTTTTTGTTGTATAGAAAAAGGGGCTGTAAAAAAAGTCCCATAGAAAAATTAGATTTAAGTTAAAATTTG
>CAMXQV010000046.1 GCA_947245515.1 uncultured Clostridium sp.
TAAACTAGGGTATGGTTTTTAAGTATTTTTAAACCAGCAACTCATTTGTAATGTAGGCGTTGCTGGTTTGATAAAATTATTTCATAATTTTATCCTGAAAAAAGTCTAAATGAAATATGAGATTTGAGTTATAATTTTAACTTGAATCTCATTTTTCATTTGGACTTTTTTATATTCTCTTTTTTAATGATTTTATTAATTATTTTTTAGTCTGCTTTAGCAAATATTATTAATCTTGCTTTACTATCATCTGTACAGGTTGATAGTGTTACTTCTGCTTTTCCTCCCGTATCTCTTTGATAGAAGGATGTGTCTTCTGGAGTTGTTTCAAATTTATTATAAATTGTATAAGTCATTTTTGTTCCTTCATTATCTGTTATATATATTTTGTCACCTAGATTTAATTTTTTGTTGTTTGAGAAAAATAAACCATTTCTATAATTATGTCCTATTATAACAGTGTTTCCCGGTTGATTTATTCCTGTTCCATATAAAAATGCTACTGCTGTTTCTATTGATTTTTTGGTTACTTTTTCTAATATTGGATATTTAAAGTTTGTTGCTGGAATTTCCATTGTTCCTAATACTCCAAAACCTTTATACATTTTTTTTGTTGTTCCATTTGATGATGGATTTGTATCTTCAAGCTTTCCTACTAGACCTTCACTAGTTTCATTTTCTGAATTATTTTGACCTTCTGATACATTTTGATCTTGTACATCTCCTTCAAAATTGTCTACAAAATCTGATGTGTCTGTTGTTACAGCATATTTTTGATAATAATCATATGCTAAAAATCCTAATAATCCCAAAATAGCAATTATAACTATTACTAAAATAATGCTTAATAGTTTACTATATTTGCTTTCAAACATATTTTTTACCTCCGTACATACTTTTCACTATATTTATTATAGCATAATTAACTATTAAATAGCAATATTATTATGAAAATTTAAGTATAAAAAGACTTTCGTAAATTTTAAATTATATAGCATTTTACACAGAAATCTTGTAAGGTAATCGCTTAAAATTTTAATTATTTATTTGTTTTTATTTAATTAATAATAGCGCGAGAAGGATTATAATTATTTATTTTTGAGTGACTCCGGGGTAACCGTTCCAAAATTCTTAGAAAAGTTAGAAAACTTTTCTATAGAATTTTGAGAATGGGGCAACGAAAACAATAAATAATTATAATTCTTTGGGAGCGAGTAGATTTCTTGAATATAAACAAATAAATAATTAAAATTTTAAGCGATTACCCAGGATAAAATTATAAAAAATTTTTTTAAAAGTTTCTAACCTAGTTATATCAAGTGTTACAATGATTTTAGAATACTAAAAACCGTCAAAAGCATTGATAATACTAGGTTTTCAATTTTATAGATTTTATGGTAAAAAATTTAGGACTTGTAGCTATTGATTTTACTATATAAATTTTACATAAATAGTTTATCTACAATTTAAAATATATGTATGGTTTTTTAGGCAGTTATAATCTTCAAATGCTGTTGTATTAACCGTTACATAGATTATAAAAATTATTTCATAATTTTATCCTGGCGATTACCTTAGAAATCTTGACTTTAAACAATATAAAATATAAAATGCCTATATAATTTTTTATAAAAAAGGAGGAAATTATAAATGAAAATTGGATATTTAGGTCCAAAAGGAACCTTCTCCTATGAAATATGTAAAAAAGTATATCCAAAGGAAGAAAAAATACCTTTTAAAACAATAAAAGAAACCATACTAGAATTAAATAAAAACAATATCCAAGAAGCAATTGTGCCAATTGAAAACTCACTTCAAGGATGTGTAACAGAAACTTTAGACACAATAATTCAAAATAAAGATATTATCATTAAAGATGAAAGAAATGTAAAAATAAGACAAAACCTAATGGCAAAAGAAGCTTATAAACTTGATCAAATAAAAGAGATATACTCACATCCACAAGCAATATCACAATGTAGAAATTATATATACAATAATTTACCAAATGCTGAAATAATAGAAAGCTTAAGTACAGCTTTAGCAGCAAGTGAAGTAAGTAAAAGAGATTACACTGCATGTATAGGAAATAAAGAATGTATAAAAGAATACAATCTCAAACTACTTCAAGAAGACCTTCAAGATAATGACTCTAATGAAACTAAATTTTGGGTATTAAGTAAAAAAGTAATACAAATAAAAGATGCCAATAAAATAACAATGATATTTACTACAAAAAATCAACCAGGTGCACTTTATAATGCCTTAGAATTATTTCATAATAAAAATATAAATCTAACAAAAATAGAATCCAGACCAACAAAAAATAAATTAGGAGAATACTATTTTTTAATTGATATAGAAATTCAAGAAGGAAATTATCAGGCTACAATTGATGCATTAAAGAATATTAAAGGATTTTATCGAATCTTAGGAATTTATAAAAAGCAAAATTAATCATAAGTGAGGTTTAAAATGATATCTAATAAAATGAAAAAATTAGTAGAAAACAATTCTGTTATAAGACAAATGTTTGAAGAAGGTAAAAAATTAGAAAAAATATATGGAAAAGAAAAAGTTTATGACTTTAGTCTAGGAAATCCAAGTATTGAAGCACCTCAAAAAATAAATCAATCTATAATAGAAATTGTAGAAAAAGAAAACTCTCTTCAAGTCCATGGGTATATGAATAATGCTGGCTTTGAAGATGTAAGAGAAACCATTTCTAAACATATTAATAAAAAATTTAATACAGACTTTACAAAAAATAATATTATTATGGTTTGTGGTGCAGCAGCTGGAATTAATATAATTTTAAAAAGCATACTAAATCCTAAGGATGAAGTTATTGTCTTTGCCCCATATTTTATGGAATACAATAATTATATTGAGAATTATGATGGGAAAGTAATTTCAATTTCTCCTAATACTGAAAACTTCAACCCCAACTTAGAAGAATTAGAAAAAAGAATTTCTAAAAATACAAAAGCTTTATTAATAAATACCCCAAATAATCCAACAGGTGTAATTTATTCTAAAGAGACTATTCAAAAAATTGCAAATATATTAGATAAAAAGCAAAATGAATATGGACATGAAATATTTTTAATTTCAGATGAACCATATAGAGAACTTGCATATGATGGAAAGGAAGTTCCCTATGTAACTAAATATTATGATAATACTTTTGTTGTTTACTCTTATAGTAAATCTTTGTCTTTACCTGGTGAAAGAATTGGATATGTAGTAGTACCTTCTCAAATGGAAGATAGTTCAAATATAACTAATGCATTAACTATAGCCAATAGAACCCTAGGTTTTGTAAATGCCCCTTCACTTATGCAAAAAGTTATACAGAAATGTATTGCAGAAAAAGTTGATTTAACTACATATGATACTAACAGAAATTTATTATATAATTCTTTAACAGATTTTGGTTTCGAATGTATTAAACCACAAGGTGCATTTTATTTATTTATGAAATCACCGATTGATGATGATATAGTATTTTGTGAAAAAGCAAAGCAATTTAATATATTGTTAGTACCTGGTAGTTCCTTTGGATGCTCTGGATTTGTTAGAATTTCTTATTGTGTATCAACAGAAACAATTAAAAATTCGTTACAAGCCTTTAAAAAGCTTGCTAATAGTTTACAATTAAAAGGGAAGTGAAATTAATATGGATTTAAGTATAGGAATTATAGGAATTGGATTTATAGGTGGATCCTTAATAAAAAGTTTAAGTAAATCTAAAAAAGTTAGTAGTATAATTGCTTTTGATACAGATAAAAATAGTTTAGAAAAAGCTTTAAGAGATGGATTTATAACCGATTATACTTTAAGTGTAGATGATAAATTTTCTAATTGTGATATAATATTTCTTTGTACTCCTGTAAGTTATATTGTGCATTATGCTAAATTATTAAAAGATATAGTAAAAAAAGATTGTATACTTACAGATATTGGTAGTACAAAGAAAACTATAATTAAAGGAGTAGAAACTTTAGGAATAGAATTTGTTGGTGGACATCCTATGGTTGGATCTGAAAGAAGTGGATATAGTACTTCAAAAGAATTTTTATTTGAAAATTCGTATTATATAATAACAAAATCTCCCCAAAATAGTGATGTTTCTATAGATAAACTAAAAGAAATTATCTTAGAATTAAAAGCTATACCAATTATTATTGAAGCTGAAGAACACGATTATATTGTATCTATTATAAGTCATGTACCACATGTAATCGCTGCAACTTTAGTAAATTTACTTAAAAATTTAGATGATGAAAATCAAACTATGAAAATGCTTGCTGCTGGTGGATTCAAAGATATTACACGTATAGCATCTTCTGATCCTACTGTTTGGAGCAATATTTGTAAAGAAAATAAGGATTACATTATTAAAGTTTTAAAAATCTTTGTTGATATGGTTAACGATTTTATTATTAAAATTGATGATGATAAGAAGGTTTTTGATTTTTTTGAAGCTTCTAAAATATATAGAGATAGTTTTATAAATAATAAAGTTAATGGTCTTTCTTTTCCTGTATTAAATATAAATATTAAGGATGAAAATGGCGCTATCGCTAAAGTTACTACTTTATTAAGTAAATATAATATTTGTATAAAAAATATTGAAGTAATTAATAATAGAGAAAATAATTATGGAGCTTTAAAAATTATTGTTAATAATTATGAGGTATTAGATAAGGCTTATAATATTTTAATACAAAATAAATATGATGTACAAATTATTAATTCTTAATTAATAATATTACAAATTCTAGCTTCGGACATAATTATCTTCTACATAAAAAGAATTAAAATTTTGTATGTAGTACAAACTGCTACAAAATTTTAATTCTACCATCTTTGCAAAAATACGACTTTTCAATCCCTTTAAACTAATTATTTTTATTATTATAATACATAGTTGTTTTTTCTGTTAAGGATAAGTCGCCTATATTTTTACTTTTTATATCCTTTAAAATATCTGGAATATCCTTTGTTAAAATAGTATCTAATTTTTCAAAACTCTCTTTAATATATTTATAATCTTCTGTAGCTTTATTGATAATTGAACTTTCTGGATTATTTACAAAGTTTTCTTCGATTTCTAAGGCATTAAAAATTATTAATTTATAAATATTTTTTATTAGTTCTGGATTAACTCCATTTTCTTTTGAAAAATCTTCAATATTTCTGTATATTTCTTCTTCTCTTTTTTCTTGAAATAATGGAAGATTATTTTCTTTTTTTATCTTAGCAACTATTGGTATTAAAGCCATTCTTAAAGTTATCATGTTTTTGATTATATTATCATATACGTTTAATTCTTTTCTTATTAAATCTAATTCCATTATCTAATTTCCTCCAACTTTTCTTCTATTATTTTATATATCAAATTCATTGAATAATATATATTTAAATTTTTTATTGATTTTATATTTATTTCTATTTCTTTTAAAGTATTTTGTAATTTTTCTTTAATTTTTAGATATTTTTTCTTGTCTATATTTTCTAACATTAATAAACTAGCAGTTTCCTTTGCATAAAATCTCAATATTTTTTCATATTCATTAGATACATCCTCATCAAAAGATTTTATTTTATCTATAATATCAAATTTGCTTTCCTTTTCAAATTCTTCTATTTGCATTTTTTCTATCGTATCTGCTATGATTTTTGAACTTATTATAGCAGATGAAAATGGATGTCCTGGTAATCTACCTATTCCTTTGCTTCCATCAAAAATAACTTCCCCATTTGCAAATATTCTATCAGTTACTTGAAAACTCTTATTAGTAAGTAATCCACCAGATGTATAATGTGCTGTTGGATTAATTTTAATCATATTATTATTCACTATTATTTTTAATGAATATCCTAAGTCAAGTAATTTCTGCTTTACATTAAAACCTTCTTCAAATTTTAAATATACTTCTTTTTCTGCAATTGTTCTTAAAATATTAGTAAATATTTTGTTATTATGATAAGAATTATTTTTTATTGCTAATAAGGTTTCTTCTTTTATTTTAAGTGGTACAAAATTTCCATTTATATCTTTTTCATAAATATTTTCTAATTGTGATACTATATCTCCTGTAAGCATTCTCTTTCCTTCTTGAACACCAAAAGGATGGAACATTATAGTTGATATTCCTTTTAACTTGTTGGTGTATTTATGTAATAAATATGTAACTTCACCAGTTGCTGTACAACTATTATCATTAAATTTAAATAAGTTAGCAAAACCACCTGATGAAACTACTAATACACCACAATTTATATTAATAAATCCTTTATTTTTATTAAAAGTTAAACACTCTACATAGTTTTCATGAATTTTAATATCTACTAAATATGTTTCTGTTAATATATTTTTCACGTTATTTTTCAATTTCTTTATTAAAAATGCCCCTGCAGTTTCATTTTCATTATTTATAGGCATTACACCAATTGGAGTTTTCTTAAATTTTATTTTTAATTCATTTAAAGTTTCTAATAAATATTTTTGATTGGAATATATGCTATTTATGGTTTCATAGTTTCCTTCACATTGTTCCATATATATGTTTATCCCTTTTTCATAATCATCAAAGTATCTCATGTTCGCTGGTGCAAGTATAGAGTTTGATTTTAAATAATTACTGGCTTTAGTAATTACTAAATAATCTATATTCTTTTTTGATAAATTTAAGGCTACTGACATTCTAGCTATACCAGATCCAATTATTAATACAGGAATAAACATATTTTTTCCTCCTCTAAAATATTATAGAATTACACAATCTTTTCTCCAAATTGTTGTCCTGCTAATAAATGAAAATGTAAATGCATGACTTCTTGTCCTCCATTTTTACCGCAATTTACTATTACTCTATATCCTTCTTGTTTAAAACCTTTATCTTCTGCAATTTTGTTAATAACACTATAGATTTTTCCAATAACGCTTTCATCTTCTTTTTCTAAATGTGCTAAAGATTCAATATGCTTTTTTGGAATTACTAAAATATGAATTGGTGCTGCTGGATTAATATCCTCAAATGCTAATATTTCCTCATCTTCATATACTTTTTTTGATGGTATTTCACCTTTTATAATTTTACAAAATAAACATTCTTCCATGATTTATTTCCTTCCTTTCTCAAAGTACAAAGCTAGTCTATCCTAAAAATCATCCTTTAATTAAAACTGCTTTTATTCTTCTTACTCCTGAAGAACTTGCCTCTTCTTTTTTTATTTTAAATTGTCCTAATTCTGATGTGTTTTTTACATGTGGTCCTCCACATAGTTCTTTTGATATTTTTCCTATTGAATATACTGTGACTTCATCTGGGTATTTTTCTATAAACATGCATTCTGCACCTGATTTTATTGCTTCTTCTTTTTTCATAGTTTCTACTGTTACTTCTAGCCCTTCTTCTATCCATTTATTTACTATTTCTTCTATTTTTTGCTTTTCTTCTTCTGTTAATTTATGGTCACAGTTAAAGTCAAATCTCATTCTTTCTGTCGTTATGTTTGATCCTTTTTGATGTGTATCTGGTCCTAATATTTGTTTTAGAGCTGCATTTAATAAATGTGTTGCTGTATGATAACTTATTGTTTGTTCGTTTTGTTCTGCTAATCCTCCTTTGAATTTTGCCTCTGATCCTTGTCTTGATTTTTCTTGATGTTTTTTAAATAGTTCTTCATACTCCTTTATGTTTACTTCGAAGCTATTTTCTCTTGCTAATTCACTTGTAACTTCTGGTGGAAATCCATAAGTATCATACAATTTAAATACAACTTCTCCACTTATTTTAGTTTTTCCTTCTGTTTTTGCTTTATTCATGGCTTTACTAAATTCTTTTTCTCCATGTTCTAAGGTTTTTACAAATTTATCTTTTTCTTCTATTATTACTGTTTTTATTAGATTTTTATTTTTTTCTAGTTCAGGATACATTTCTTTTAAGTTTTTCACATTTATTTCTATAAGTGTTGATAATTCATCCAAATTTATTTGTAATTTATTTAAATGTCTTATCATTCTTCTTATTAATCGTCTTAATACATATCCTCTATCTATGTTGCTTGGCTTTCCTCCATCTGATATTATCATCATACTAGAACGTAAATGTTCTGCAACTATTCTTCTACTCTCTATATTATCAACTTTTTGGCTTTCTTCTAATTTCTTCATTATTGGCTGGAATAATTCTGTATCAAAAGGGGTTTCTTTTCCTTGTAGTAACATTGTCATTCTTTCTAGTCCTAAACCTGTGTCTACATTTTTTTGCTCTAACTTTGTATATCCATTTTTGTCTTTAAAATATTCCATAAAGACATTATTCCATATTTCTACATATTTTCCACAATCACATGATGGCTGACAGTCATTTGAACATGCTGGTTTTCCTGTGTCATAAAACATTTCTGTATCTGGTCCACATGGTCCTTCTTCTCCTGCTATCCACCAATTATCTCCTTTTCCATAGAAATAAATTCTTTCTTCTGGTATTCCTGCTTTTTTCCAACATTCTGCTGATACTTCATCTTTTGGACAGTCTTCGTCCCCTGCAAAACATGTTACTGATAATTTTTCAGCTGGAATTCCTAATTCTTTTGTTAAAAAGTTATAACTCATTTGAATTGATTCTTCTTTAAAGTAATCTCCTAGTGACCAGTTTCCTAACATTTCAAAATAGGTTAGGTGCCTATTGTCTCCAACTTCATCTATATCATTTGTTCTTACACATTTTTGGTAGTCTGTTAGTCTTGTTCCAGATGGATGATTTTCTCCTAGTAAATACGGTACTAATGGTTGCATTCCTGCTGTATTGAATAATACTGATGGGTCATTTTCTGGTATTAATGGTGCTGATGGTATTATTGCATGTCCATTTTTTTTGAAAAAGTTTAGGTATTTATTTCTTATTTCAATTGCTTTCATTTTTAATCTCATTCCTCCTTGAATAATTTTACTGTTTGCTAATTTTATATATATTTTTTTAGAATTATACTTCAATATGTATAAAAAATCAAGTAAAATAACTAATCAAACAACATTAGTTTTTTTAATTTTTGTTAAAGTTTTTTTCATAATCCATAAAAAAATAAATTACTTCAAGTTTAAATTTAAAGATGTTTTAAATTGTGAAAAAGTAGTATAATGTGGAAATAAGGATAACTTCCTTGGATAGTTTACAAGGTTTGTAATACTAAAGAAATATTAGTGTTACAGACTTTTTTTCTTAAATGGTATATAATACCATTTAAGAAGAAAAATAGTCTGTAGTTTTGTTTTCACTAATTAAATATGAAATTACATTTGCTTTTGGTATTTTGTATTCTCTGCCGATTTTAAGAACTCTTATAGTATTATCTTTTACTAATATGTATGCAAAAGTAATACCAATTCTAAGCATTTCTTTCAACTGAACGATAGTTAATAAATCTGGATAGCTAGTAAACATTTTTTATTTCTTTAAATTTCGTAATTGTTCTTCTAACATTTTGTATTGCTTTTCAGAATAAATCATGTAAAATCACATCTCTTCTTCATGATGTAATTATATATCAAAATGATTAAAAATTCTAATTTTCAAATGTTTCAGATATATTATATACATCAAATTAAAGGATAACAAATTTTTATTTAAATCTGTTTTACAAATAAGTTATACATAAAAAAATCACGTATTGATTATTGTTATTTCAATTAACGTGATTTTTATTTTTGTATTTCTTATTATTAAAATATTATTAAAAAAATATATATTACTTTTTCGTTACATTTACTGGATTAGATGTATTTTTTTATTAAAAACCATTAACTAGTAACTAGACATAGTTTTTTAATTTTTTTGTAGACTATATTTTAATAATTTATTATTTAAGCAACTTTTCAAATGAATTTGCATTTAATATAGTATTAGATATAAATTCTCCTTTATAAAAATTAGCCCAGCTATTAAATATACAAGGTGCATTTTTTGCTTTTCCTAGTGAATCTATTTTTATAAAGTTAATTACAATGTTATTCTTTTTTGCATATTCTGTTAATTCTTTCACTTCATATTCTACATAAGGACATTCATTACTATAATAAATAGTAAAATCTTGATTATCTATTTTCATAGTTCTAGCTATTTCATTAAATCTAGGTGTTTCTTGATTGTCAAATTGCAATGCTAATAATTCTTTTCCAATCCCTTTTCCTTTGAAACTTCCTGCTACCCATAAGCAATAGATATATTCATAATTTTTACCACTAATAGGAATCCAAGATGTTTCTATTGTCTCATATTCAATAAATATTTTTCCTCTTTTCTATATAAAGGTCAATTGTTCTTCTTGTTTAGTCTCTTTTTTATATGCCTTTACTATATCACTCATTTTATAAAATAGTCCATACTTTTCACATTCTTCTTTAAATATTTTGGTTAAGTTTCTATTTAATGTATAACAAAAATAGTCATTTCCATAGGTCTTAATATATTTTTCTTTTAGTTTAGGAAAAGTCTTATCTAATTGCTCATAAAAGTATTCTCTTTGATTTTCTCTTAGTGTAACTCCTCCCATAGAAAATACAAATTTTGCTCCATTCTCATAAGATAATCTTATTACATTTCTGATATTTTCCTCTGCTGTTATAAATGGAATAATTGGTGTCAATAATGTTCCAACAAATAATCCTTCTTCTGATAATTGTTTCATTGCTCTTAGTCTTTCTGAAGAAACACATACTTCTGGCTCTACTTTTTGTGATAGCCTATCATCTGCTGATGTAATTGTAAATTTAAGTATTACATCTGCTTTTTTGTTTATTCCCTTAAATATGTCTATATCTCTAATTATTAAATTACTTTTTGTTTCTATTGATACTCCAAAATTATAGCACGAAATCAGTTTTAATGCTTGTCTTGTTATTTCATATTGTTTTTCAAATTATAGTCAATTCCAAACCATTCTTCTCCATGTGTTGCTCTTTGAAGTATTGTTTTTGCTTCTATAAATTCCATAATTATTCCTTTTCTCTTATTGGATGTCTTATAACTGTTTTTAATTTATTTACATCACATCTTCTTGGATCACTTAAATAAATTTCGTGATGAAAACAAGTATCAGTAATATCTAGTTCATATCCATTTTCTATCATATATTCGTGCATTAAATTTATTGTAGATGGCTCATCATCATAAGAGCCTATGTGCATACATTGAATACAGATTCCTTCATCATAAGTTAGAAATTCCACTTTTGAAAAGTCAGTTTTTTTCTTATTTGTTGCTTCCTTTATAGCCCACTCAAAATCTTCTTTCGTTACAAAGTCTGGTAATCTAATAATAGATATAAAGTTCATTTGGTCTTTATTATTATAGTCAATACCATCCTTCATTCCATCTTGCCACCAAAAACCTTCAAGTGGTGGAACAACATATTCAAAATAACCATCTATTTTATGAGTTCCTTTATAACTCATTTTTATAGTAAAAGCAACTGCATATAAAAGTCCTATTGTTTGTTTATACTCTCCGTTTTCATCATTAGGATTTCCTTTTCCTCTAACTGCAATATAATTCATTTTAGGAATTTTTATAATACTTGGTTTATTCTTTGGCATATAAAATTCCTTATATTCTTTTTTATAATCAAAAGCCATTTTGTCTTTTCCTTTCTACTCATCTAATGCAATATAAATATGAATTTCTTGTTTTTGCATATCTTGTGTATTGTTTTGATATTCTTCAAAATCACAAGTATATTTTCTTTTTAAATCCATGTTCCATATTTCTTGCCAAGCCTGTCCTACTGAATTTTGCACATCTCCTGTTATAACAAACTTAGCATATTTTCCTTTTGGAATAATAATACTTTTTATTTCTTCGCCTATTTGTACTTCCCTACTCACTTCTGCTCCTGCAATAAATGTATAAGGTTTTGTATAATCACCCTCATATTCTGTATATAGCCCTATTGTTTTATCATTCACCTTATTGGAAATCTTTTCATAAATTCCATCTGTAAATAATTTTTGCCAAGTTATTCCTATATCTTGTATAGCCTTTCCATCTTGATTCGTTGTTTTAATTCTAATTCCTGTAATAATCTTTTCTTCTAATTCTACAATTTCATATTTCATAATATATCTACCTCCTGATTAGAAGTATATATTATATAACTTGACAACTGTGTGTCATATTATAAATAATTTTTTAAAGTTTTTTGTAGTTTATCTTTTATTATGTTTTTTGCATAACCAGGATTTAAAACTTTTGCATATTCTCCAAAAGATAAAATATAACCATATACCCATTCATTCTCTGGATATTCTACTTTTACAATAAAGTTACCATTTTCTTTTTTTGTTATTTCTTTACTTTCAAATTCATCATATACTCTATAAGTCATAGCTTTATTTATTTCTAGTTCAAGTTCTATTATTTTTAAGTTATGTTTTTCATTCTCTTCTTCTTTTGGTAGTTCTCTTTCAAAGTGTTCTTGTAACATATTAACTTCTTTTATTCTAGCAATCTTGAATATTCTGTAATCTTGCTTTAATTTACAATAACTTACTAAATACCACGATTTATCTTTAAACCATATTTGTAATGGTTCTACAATTCTCTTACTTTCTTCTCCCTTAGAATTATAATAAGTAAATTGTATTAGCTGTTTATTTAAAATTGCATATTTAATCATGTCAAATCTTTCTTCTTGTATATTACCCCAATTAGAGAAATCAATTTTGATCCAATCACTTATTTTTTTATTAAATAATATACTTAACTTTTCCAAAATATCTTTTTCATCTTGTCCTCTTACTTTTTTCATTCCTTGTAAGGCAAACAAAATCTGATTTTGTTCTTCTTCAGAAAGAAGAGTTTTATTTAGTACATATTCATCTAAAAGTCCTATTCCTCCATCTTTTCCTTTACTTGCATAAATTGGTATATTTGCTGTGCTTAATGTTTCTATATCTCTATATATTGTTCTTATAGATACCTCAAACTTATCAGCTAGTTCTTTTGCAGTAACTTTTTTCTTTTGCATTAGTATATATACTATTTCAAATAATCTGTTATTTACTTGCATATTTCCCTCCTAGCAATATTATATCATATAAATATGACATCCGTCTGTCATATTTTTAAGAAAAGAGATATCAATTTTTTAATTTCAAACAAAGATTTGAAATACTTATGGAACAAATGCTAGAAAAAATCCTATTGACGAGAATTTTAAAAATACTGACCCTTTAAAATGGACTGGACTTATGAATGCATCCAAAAATTCTATTGAAGAAATTATATTTAAAGAATTGATATATTGTTAATATAAGATAACAATGTTAATGATAATATAGGAATGTATAAAAAATGGAATTTAATAATGTACAAAGATAAATTCCAAAAAGTATATTCTTTTTTGTTGTACTTTTTATGGAGGTATAACAAAATGAATGAAGAGTATAAGAAAAAAATAAAACAGGAGTTATTAATAATGAAAACATTAAATATAAAACCGAATTATTCAGAACTATCAAGAATGTATAAAATCCATAGAAGAACAATTGAAAAATATAATAATGAATATTGTAGAGAAAATATTAAAATAGTTAGAAAATCAAAATTAGATAATTTAAAAGATGAAATTAAAGAAAAATTAGAATTACCAGGAATAACAGTAACAGGATTATATCAATATTTTAGTAAAGATAATGAAATTGGAACATATTCTAATTTTTATAAATATATAAAGAAACATAAATTAAAACCAACAAAAAATAATAAAACACATTTAAGATTTGAAACAGAAATTGGAAAGCAATTACAATTTGATTGGAAAGAAGATATAAAAATGATAAGTAAACATGGTGAAATATTTAAATTTAATAGTTTATCTTCAACACTAGGTGCGAGTAGATTACATGTATTTGTTTATAGCAGATTTAAAACAAGAATTGATGTACAAAGAAGTTTAATAAAAACATTTGAATATATTGGAGGATTATTTGATAGTGTAAAATAAAGTGTGTAAGTTAAAGGTACCAAACTTATGCACTTTACTTTTAAATATATAATAAAGAAAATGGAAGAATAAAATCGGAAAAAAAATAAAAAGAGATCCAAAAAGTGTAGCATTAGCACAAGCAATATTAGAACAATATCAATCAGAAACAAAGGAAGATGTACAAGATGCAATGAAAGATATATTTGGACCAATATTTGAAGCAATGCTACAAGGAAAAATGAGTGCTCATTTAGGTTATGAAAGTAATAATCATGAGTACAAAGCAACACAGAATCGTAGAAATGGATACAATAACAAAACACTAAAAACAACATATGTGGAAATACCAATAAATACCCCAAGAGATAGAGATGGAACATTTGAGCCAATGGAAATACCGAAAAGAACAAAAGATGTATCAGGAATCGAAGATAAAGTATTGTCAATGTATGCAAAAGGAATGAGTCAAAGGGATATAGCCTCAACAATAGAAGATATATATGGATTTAATATATCAGCAGAAACAGTATCAGAAATAACAGATCAAGTAATAGAAAAGGTTGAAGAATGGCAAAATAGACCATTAAAGAAATTCTATGCATTTTTGTTTGTAGATTGTATGTATGTATCAATCAAAAAGGAATATGAAACAAAAGAATATGCAGTATATACAATATTAGGATATGATGCAAATGGAATGAAAGATATTTTAGGCTAAATGAAACAGAAAGCAAGCATAACTGGATGCAAATCTTTGATGAACTAAAAACAAGAGGAGTTGAAGATATTCTTTTCATATCAATGGATGGAGTATCAGGATTGCAAGAAGGGGCAAAATCAATATTTAAAAATGTAGTAGTGCAAAGATGTATAGTACATTTAATAAGAAACTCTATAAAATATATACCTACAAAGAGTTATAGGGAATATACAGCTCAATTAAAGAAAGTATATGGAGCACCAAGTTTAAGGGCAGCAGAAGCAGAATTTGAGAAATTCAAACAAGCTTGGGTAGAATATCCAGGAGCAATAGATGTGTGGACAAGAAATTGGAAACATATTGAGCAGTTATTTAATTATGGAAGTACAGTAAAAAAAGTAATGTACACAACAAATGCGATAGAAAGTGTAAATTCAAGTTTTCGCAAGGTAACTAAGAGGGGTTCATTTCCAAATGAAAATGCTTTATTTAAACTTCTATATTTACGTGTTACAGAGCTTTACAAAAAATGGAAAAACAGACTTATCTCAAATTGGGCGATGGTGAGAAATCAAATAGCTATGAACCCTGAAATGCAAGCAGGATAAAAAAATGAAATTTTTCTAAAAAGGCGTAAAGTTATTCAAATAAA
>CAMXQV010000047.1 GCA_947245515.1 uncultured Clostridium sp.
AATCTTTATAAAAAAGTGTAAAAATATGTGTCTAAATACTTGACCTAAATCCATTAAAACCCAAAATTTTAGAAAAAAGGGAAATAAAAGGGAATTGATTTTATAGAAACACCATAATATAATGATAACATGAAAAAATTGAGTAAGGAAAGTCGGCATAAAAGCTGATTTTTTTCTTGCTCTTTTTTAGTAATGTATAAACGATTTTATTAATATACATTACTAGAGAAAAAAGGCAGTGGTGTGTATGAAAATTCAAAAATTTAATTATCTAAATAATGAAATAATTCAGATATATATTAACAAGACAGAACGAGAAGATTCAAAAATTATAGAGCAAATTAATAAGTTAAAGAATCAGTTTTCAAATATATCAATTTTTATTAATGGAGAAAATAATACTGTAAAAACAATAAAAGAAATGTTGAATTACGAGAAAAGTAAAAATGTTAAGTAAAAATATTGCATTTTTCATAAAAAGAAGATAATATAAACTTGTCTAAAAACATAAATATATTTATCTTCGGAAAGGATAAATATATTGAAAGTTGTATGTTACTGTAGGTTAAGCAAAGATGATAACAAAAGTAGATATAGTAGTATAGATGCTCAAATGGAACTCGCAAAAGAATATGCAGATTCTAAAGGTTGGGATATATCTAAATATTATATTGATGACAATGTTTCAGGATATATTTCAAACGATGAAAGACCAGAATTTAGCAAAATGTTGCAAGATATTGATGACGGAAAAGTAGATATTATTTTAGCAAAAGATTTATCAAGAATTGGTCGTAAAGGTAGCAGAACACTTACATTTATTGATGAGTTAAAAGAGAAAAATGTAAATCTAATACTAACAAAAGATACTTTTGGAGAATTTAATTTATTAGAAGGAGATGATGATTTACTAGGTCTTTCAACATGGTTTAATGAAAGATATGTAAAAGAAGTATCAAAAAAGGTCAAAATTGGAATGCACAAGCAATTGGAAAAAGGGGTATTGTTACAAGGTACAAAATTTGGATATCTAAAAACAACTAAAAAGGGAGAACTAATTGTTGATGAAAGTGTAAGAGATACAATAACAACAATATTTGATTTATATGAGCAAGGTTTGGGAATGAGAAAGCTTTGCCATAAGTTAAATTTTGAATATGATTTCTTAACACCATCACAAGTTATAGAAAGAGAGTTAAGTAAAAAAGGAAAAAGTTATAAAAAACCAGTTAAGAAATTATGGGACATTTATATGGTAAAAAGAATTTTAAAAGATGAAATATATATAGGAACTGTAATTACTCATAAAACAGAAAGAAGAGATATCCATAAACAAGGTAAAAAAATAGAAAGAGAAAACCAATACATATTTGAGAATCATCATGAAGCAATTATTTCAAAAGAACAATTTGAAAGAGTACAAGAAATGATGAAAAAAAGAGTAAAAAATTCAAGTATGTATACAAAGAAAAAAAGAGATTACCTATTTGGTGGATTTTTAAGATGTGGAGAATGTGGTGGCAGTGTTACAGGAGTTGCAAGATTTCGTAGTAAAAAGGAAGATTATATTCCTAAAAAATTATACGAATGTGTTTCTTATAGAAAATATGGAAAGTCAAGATGTGTATGTCATAATGTAAGAGAAGATATACTACTTGCTAATTTTAAAAATTTTTTGATACTGTTACGAGATAATTATATAACTGAAATAAATAATCTAAAGCTGGAAGAATATAAATCAAATAAAAGGAAAAATTTTGAAGAATTAAACCTAAGTTTAAAAAATTTAGAAGCAGAGTACAAGGTTTTAGTTTCTCAAAAAATTAAAGAAATAGCTACTAGTACAGAAGATAAAAGAATATTTATAGAAAATACATATAAGAGTTTAGAAGAAGATAAATATAAAGAGATAGAAAAAGTAAAGAAGAAATTGCAAGAATTAAAAAACGAAGATTTAGAAATAAAGCAAGAAAAATTAAAACAAACAATAGATTATTTTAATCAAATTATAGAAAAAGATGTACCAGATAAAGCAATACTAAATATGTTAATAGATAAAATCTATATTTATCATGATAAATCAACGAAATTTAAGTTGAAAATAGATATAGAGAAATTATTAAGTGCAAAAAAGAATTGAATTTTGGCTAGGCAAACGAATGAGATATCAAGGAGGCGTACGAGAGTACATTGATTTGATGTCGACTGAAGTTTAACAACGTCAAAAACAATTATCTTTTGCACAACGTGTTCAACTGTGTGTATATAGTCGCAACATTATGCAGGTGTAGCCTTTGATGTTGGTCAGACTTTAACATCAAGTAGAAGAAGAGCATTATGGAATAGTGCAAACAATTCAGGAGTATGGTCATATGTAGAACCGATTTCTCTAACTCCAACATGGGTTCACTTTGATAAGCGTTTTGGTAAACCATCTTGTTCAACAGGAGGATTCCCATTACTAAGAAGAGGAAGTGTAAGTAATTATGTATTAATAGCACAAGATGACTTAAATACCTTAGGATATCGAACAAATGGGTTAGATGGAATATTTGGAGCAGGAACACAAAACGCAGTAATAAGTTATCAACGATCAAGAGGATTAAAAGCAGATGGAATAGTAGGTTGTAACACGTGGCGTTCCTTACAGGAAGAGGTAGTAGGAACAGGACCAACAAACACAACTATAAACTAATAAAAAACAAAGGAATTTTAAGAAATACCTAAAATATCCTTTGCTTTTTTCAAATCTTCATCAGTTACCATTTGCACCTTTTCAAGCTCATATTTTTTACCAAGTTTTTTCCACTTAAAAGATCCCATATCATGATAAGGTAACAATTCAACCTTCTGAACATTATTTAAAGAAGAAATAAAATCTCGTAAGCGAATTAAATCCTCAACCTTATCAGTATAGCCAGGGACAAGAACTTGTCTAATCCAAACTGGAATATTATTATCACTTAAATATCTAGCAAAATCCAACTCTAATTTATTAGAATGCCCCACTAAGTCCTCACATTTTTCATCATCAATGTGTTTAATATCAAGTAAAACCAAATCAGTAAACTGAAGAACTTTTTTTATATCAGGAGAAAGAGAGAGCATACCAGAAGTATCAATACAAGTATGAATCTTCTCTTTTTTTAATTTAGAAAATAATTTAATTAAAAACTTTACTTGTAAAAGTGGTTCACCACCAGTAACAGTAACGCCTCCGATTAGGACAGATATAATTTTTAAAACGAATTATTTTTTGAAATATATCATCAAGGGATTTATATTCACCAGAATTAATATCCCAAGTATCTCTATTATGGCAATATTTGCATTGAAGATGGCACCCCTGTAAAAATAGAACAAATCGGATTCCTGGTCCATCAACAGTTCCAAAAGATTCTATTGAATGAACTTTTGCATAATATTTTAAATCTTTTTCTTGCATATGCAATCCTTTCTAAATTCTTTCATGTATAGTTCTATTAATTACATCTAATTGTTGTTCTCTAGTTAATTTTGTAAAGTTTACAGCATATCCTGATACCCTTATTGTCAATTGAGGATATTTTTCAGGATGTTCCATTGCATCTTCTAATAAGCTTCTATCAAATACATTTACATTAATATGATGTCCTGTTTGTGCAAAATATCCATCTAACATATTTACTAAGTTATTAACTCTTTCATCTTCTGTTTTTCCAAGAGTACCTGGTGTAATTGAGAAAGTATAAGATATACCATCTTCAGATGAATCAAAGGGTAATTTTGCAATTGAATTCATTACTGCTAAAGCACCATTAGTATCTCTTCCGTGTAAAGGATTAGCTCCTGGACCAAATGGAGTCCCAGCTTTTCTACCATCTGGTGTATTTCCTGTTGCTTTACCGTATACAACATTTGATGTTATGGTCAAGATTGATAGAGTATGAGTAGAGTTTCTATAAGTTTGATGTCTTCTTAATTTATTCATGAAGTTTTTAACAACTTCCACTGCAATTTCATCAACTTTGTCATCATCATTTCCGAATTTTGGAAAATCACCTTCAATTTCATAATCAGTAGCTAATCCTGTTTCATCTCTAACTACTTTAACTTTTGCATATTTAATAGCAGATAAAGAGTCAGCAACTACAGATAAACCAGCAATTCCACAAGCCATTGTTCTATATATTTCTCTATCATGTAAAGCCATTTCAATTGCTTCATAGGAATATTTGTCATGCATAAAGTGAATAGCATTTAAGGCCTTTATATAAATTTTAGCTACATAATCCATCATTTGATTAAATTTTTCCATAACCTCATCATAATTTAGATATTCAGATGTGATTGGTTCAAATTTTGGAGTTATTTGTTTACCAGATTTTTCATCTCGTCCACCATTAATAGCATATAATAAGGTCTTAGCAAGATTTGCTCTAGCACCAAAGAATTGCATTTGTTTTCCAATCTTCATTGGAGACACACAACATGCTATTCCATAATCATCTCCTAAGGTTATTCTCATTAAATCATCATTTTCATATTGAATTGATGAAGTTTTTATTGACAAGTTTGTAGTATAGTTTTTAAATCCTTCTGGTAATCTAGTTGACCATAATACAGTTAAGTTTGGTTCTGGTGCAGGTCCTAAATTTTCTAGGGTATGCAATACTCTAAAAGAGTTTTTTGTAACTAAAGTTCTACCATCTATTCCCATTCCACCAATACTCTCTGTTACCCATACAGGATCTCCACTAAATAGTTCATTATATTCTGGTGTCCTTAAGAAACGTACTAATCTTAATTTCATAACAAAATGATCTACTATTTCTTGTGCTTGTTCTTCTGTTAAGGTTCCATTTTTTAAATCTCTTTCAATATAAATATCTAAAAAGGTAGAGGTTCTACCAATACTCATTGCAGCACCATTTTGGTCTTTAATAGCTCCTAGATATCCAAAGTATAACCATTGTACTGCTTCTTTTGCATTTGATGCTGGTATTGAAATATCAAATCCATATTTTGATGCCATATTTTTTAATTCTTTTAGGGCTTTTATTTGATCACTGATTTCTTCTCTTTCACGAATTATCTTTTCTGTTAATTCATCAATATTTAAGACATCTAATTCTTGTTTCTTTTCTTCTATTAAAGCATCTACACCATATAGTGCAATTCTTCTATAGTCTCCTATTATTCTTCCACGTCCATATCCATCTGGAAGACCTGTAATTAAATGAGAACTTCTGGCAGCTCTAATATCAGGTGTATATACATCAAATACTCCATCATTGTGAGTTTTTCTGTATTTATTGAAAATTTCACTTACTGTTTCATCTATTTTTCTTCCATAGGCTTCACATGACTTTTCAACAATTCTGATTCCACCAAAAGGCATAATTGCCCTTTTTAGTGGTGAATCTGTTTGTAATCCTACAATTTGTTCTAATTCTTTATTGATGTAACCAGCATCATGACTTGATACAGTTGAAACTGTTTTTGTATCTATATCTAATACTCCACCTTCAGAGTCTTTTTCCTTTTTGTATAGTTCTAAAACTTCATTCCATAGTTTTTGGGTTTTCTCAGTGGTTCCAGCTAAAAATGTACTATCTCCTTCATAAGGTGTATAGTTTTTTTGAATAAAGTCTCTTACATTTATTTCTGTTTCCCAGTCACCTTTTGTAAAGTCTTTCCATTGATCAAATTTCATTTTTTACCTCCTATTTTTTTTAATATTATTTACATTTTTTCCAGAAATTATGATAACATATTATAAAAATATTATCAAGAACAAAAATAATTCAAATAGTTATTTATTGAATTATAACTTCCACTTACAAAAAGTCGAAACTTAAACAAATATAAAGAGAGTATCTTGAAATAAGAACTATAATTTTATTATATGGTTCCTATTTCAGGATACTCTCTTTAAAAGGTAAAAATTATTCGAAATCAGAATCTGCAATAACTTGTGCAACATTATATATTAATTTTTGTTTATTTGGAGAGCATTTTGAAAGTAATTCAGAAAATTCTTTATTTAAATAATTAGTATCACTATTAGATGCACCATTTAATAAATATCCTTCAGTAACATCTAATAAACCGCATAATTGATTTAATCTTTTTAAATTTATATGAGAGTTTCCTCTTTCCACTCTACTCAAAAATGCAACAGAGATATCAATCATTTCTGCTAAATCTTCTTGAGTCATATTTTTTGCAAGTCTTGCTTGTTTGATTCTTTGTCCGATTACACTATAATCTAAAGCCATTTTTTCATCACCTTTCCTATTTTTATATTCTATATATAGCATTTTATAGTTTAAATTTACAGAAACTGCAATATACATATTTAACTACAGAGTTAAATAGACAAATAAAAACAAATAAAAACACATAAAATTAAAGAAAATGTCATATAATTAATAAAAGATAAAAAGTGAAAAAGAGAGAAAAGATTAGAAAAAAAAAGAAAAACCTACAAAAAATGGTAATTATTGTTTAGTTTTTATACATTAAACAATAAAAATTAACATAATTAGGTATACATAATTTGATTTTTGGCAAAATATATAGTATAATATAAAATAGTCGCGTAGAGAAAACTAAAAAAGGAGTGTGAAGGTATATTTTAAGTAAAAAATTAAAATTTTATACAAAAGAAGTATTAAAATATTTTAAAATTATACTTATAGCTTTGTTTTTAATAATCGCGATATTATTAATAAAGTATAAACCAATTTATAAAGTAAGTATCTCTGGTGAAGAAATAGGATATTTAGATACTAAAAATACTTTAGAAGAAAGTATAAAAAATAAGATGAATGAAACTCAAAAAGTAAATATAGACTCAATACAAATAAATGCAAATCCAGAATATGAATGTAAATTAGTAGATAGAAACGCCACAACAAATGAAGAAAAAATAATTGCAAACTTAAAAGACAAAATAACAGTAACTTATAAATATTACGAAATAGCACTTAGTGAAAATACAATTCAAAAAGTAAATACCTTAGAAGAAGCAGAGGAATTAATTAACTTAGTAAAAGAAGAAAACAATACAATAGATTTAACTATCGATGAAAAATATACACAAAATAAAGAAGAACTAGCAATAACAAACCTAGAAATAGCAAAACAAGAAATTAGTGCAAAAACTAAAGAAGCAATAAAAATACAAGAAGCAAAAAAGGCAGAAGAAGAAAGAATAAAAGCAATGCCAGAAGTAAATGGAATAAAACTTGCTATAAAACCAGTTAGTGGAACAATTACATCAAGATATGGTGCAAGTAGTAAAATAAGAAAATCAAATCATACAGGTTTAGACATAGCTACATCAGCAGGAACTCCTATAAAAGTAGTAGCAAATGGAACAGTAACAAATGCAAAATATAGTGGTTCCTATGGAAACCTAGTAAAAATAAATCATGGAAATGGTATAGAAACTTGGTATGCACATACAAACAAAATGTATGTAAAAGTTGGTCAAAAAGTAAATGCTGGAGAAGTAATAGCAACTGTAGGTTCAACAGGAAACTCAACAGGGAATCATTTACATTTTGAAATAAGAGTAAATGGAAAACATGTCAATCCACAAAAATATTTATATAAATAACTAAATGATTTTGGGAATGGAGAAAAAATCCTTTTTAAAAAGCAAAGTAAAATCTTTGTATAATAACAGATGATTTTTTCTATTTAGTTCTCAAAATCATTTTTTTAATAAAGTAGTACCATAATTTTACAGAATATGATATTATTATTTAAAATATAAAACAAGCCTAAAATATGACAATAAAAAATGAAGGAGATATTATTTGAAAAAATTGAAAATATGATAAAAGAAGTAGAAGTTAAGGAATTTTATATATAACATAATGGAAAATTTTATTAATTCCAAAAAATTTTGTGAAAATACTGTATTAATGCAAGTATTATTTGGAATTATAGATGGGATTACATGCTATAATGAATTAAATATAAAGGGAAAACAAAAAATTATATTTAAAAATAAAATAGTTTGTTTAACAGGAAACTTTTCTACAGGCTCAAAATCTAGTATAGAAGAAAAGATAATAAGTCTGGGAGGAACTGTGAGTAAAACAGTAAATAAAAAAATTAATATTTTAATTGATCAAATCTTAATTTAATATAGAAGCATAAAGTTTTTTAGTTTCTTGACAAAATTTTCTAATAATATATAATAGATTTGGTTAAACTAAAGAAGTCTATTCAAATATAATAGGATAGATAAAAATAGGGAGGTAGAAATATGTCTAAAAACATAGATCAAGAAGAAGAAAAAGTAAAAAAGATGATTGATGAGCTAGTAGAAAAAGCAAAAATAGCTTCTAGAGAATATCTAAAACTAGATCAAGAAACAGTAAACAACATAATTAAAGCAATGTCAATGGCAGGATTAGAACATCATATGGAGCTTGCCAAAATGGCAGTAGAAGAAACAAAAAGAGGAATATATGAAGATAAAATAACAAAAAACATGTTTGCAACAGAATATGTATATCATAGTATAAAATATGAAAAAACAGTAGGAGTAATAAATGAAAATGATGAAGAAGACTATATAGAAATTGCAGAGCCAGTTGGAATAATAGCAGGAGTTACACCAGTAACAAACCCAACATCAACAACAATGTTCAAATCAATGATAGCTGCTAAGACTAGAAATGTAATTATATTTGGATTTCATCCATCTGCACAAAAATGCAGTAGTGAAGCAGCAAGAATAGTAAGAGATGCAGCAATTTCAGCAGGAGCACCAAAGGATTGCATCTTATGGATAGAAGAACCATCAATAACAGCAACAAGATTATTAATGAACCATCCAGATGTCAATTTGATTTTAGCTACAGGAGGAACAGGAATGGTAAAAGCTGCTTACTCATGTGGAAAACCAGCCTTAGGTGTAGGACCAGGAAATGTACCATGTTATATTGATAAAACAGCAAAATTAGAAACTTCAGTAAATGACTTAGTATTATCAAAAGCTTTTGATAATGGAATGATTTGTGCATCAGAGCAAGCAGTATTAGTAGATAAAGAAATTTATAAAAGATTTGAAGAACTAATGAAAAATTCAGGATGTTACTTTGTTAATCCAGAAGAAAAAGAAAAACTTCAAAATAGTATGTTTGAATACTCAGAAGAATATGGATACAAATTAAAATCACATGTACCAGGTCAATCACCATATGCAATAGCAAAAGAAGCTGGATTTGAAGTACCAAAAGAAACAAAAGTACTAGTTGTATATGAAGAAGGAATAGGAGAAAAATATCCATTTTCTAAAGAAAAATTAAGTCCAGTATTAACCTATTATATAGTAGAAAACGAAAATGAAGGAATAGAAAAAGCAGAGAAATTATTAGAATTTGGAGGACTTGGACATTCAGCTGTAATACACAGTGAGAACCAAGCAACAACATTAAGATTTTCTGAAACAATGAAAGCTGGAAGAATAATAGTAAATTCTCCATCAACTCATGGAGCAATTGGTGATATATATAATACAAATATGCCATCTTTGACACTTGGATGTGGTTCCTTTGGAGGAAATTCAACAACAGCAAATGTATCATCAGTTAATTTAATAAATATAAAAAGAGTTGCGAAAAGGAGAGTTAATATGCAATGGTTTAAAATTCCAGAAAAAATATATTTTGAAGCAGGGTCAATAGCATACTTAGAAAAAATGCCAAATATCGAAAGAGCCTTTATAGTAACAGATGAAGGTATGGTAAAATTAGGATATGTAGACAAAATCTTATATCACTTAAGAAATAGAAGACAATATGTACACTCACAAATATTTAGTGATGTAGAATCAGATCCATCTTTTGATACTATAATGAAAGGTGTTAAAGCAATGGAAAGCTTTAAACCAGATGTTATAATAGCAATTGGTGGTGGAAGTGCCATGGATGCAGCAAAAGGGATGTGGTTATTCTATGAACATCCAGATGCAGATGCAGAAGGTTTAAAACTAAAATTCATGGATATACGTAAACGTACTTACAAATTCCCAGAATTAGGAACAAAATGCAAAATGGTTGCAATACCAACTACATCTGGAACAGGTTCAGAAGTAACATCTTTTGCAGTTATTACAGACAAACAAAAGAATAAAAAATATCCTTTGGCAGATTATGAACTAACACCAGATATTGCAATTATAGACCCAGATTTAGTAATGAGTTTACCAAAAGCTATAACAGCAGATACAGGTATGGATGTTTTAACACATGCAATCGAAGCTTATGTGTCAAACATGGCATCAGATTATACAGATGGATTATCAGAAAAAGCAATAGAAATTGTTATGAAATATTTAGAACAAGCCTATGATGATGGTACAAATAAATTAGCAAGAGAAAAAATGCATAATGCAAGTACAATAGCAGGAATGGCTTTTACAAATGCCTTCTTAGGTATTAACCATTCTTTAGCACATAAACTAGGAGCAGAATTCCATATGCCTCATGGTAGATTAAATGCAATATTATTACCTTATGTTATAAAATATAATAGTTCAAAACCAACAAAATTTGTATCTTTCCCAAAATATGAATATTTTATAGCTGACCAAAAGTATTATGAATTAGCAAAAAAAATTGGACTAAAAGCAGAAACTTTAGAAGAAGGAATTAATAGTCTAATTTGTAAAATTCAAGAAATGAATGAACATTTGAATATTCCTAAATCTTTTAAAGAAGCAGGAATTGAAGAACAAGAATTTCTATCAAAAGTGGATATGTTAGCAGATAGAGCTTTCGAAGATCAATGTACAACGGCAAACCCAAGACTTCCACTAGTAGAAGAGTTAAAACAAATTTTATTAGATAGCTATTATGGTAATGAAATTAAATAAAATGTCAAAAAGTGATTTTTTAATATTCTAAAAGATCACTTTTTTTGTATAGATAACATAATATATATCAAAATAAAAAGTGAAAGGTGGTAAACTTATGGATGAATACATAATAAAAGGGGGTAAAAAGGTTTGTGGTGAAGTAAATATATCAGGTTCTAAGAATGCAGCTTTACCTATTATTGCAGCAAGTATTTTAAATGCTGGAAAAACAACTTTATATAATGTTCCAAACATACATGATACAAAAATGATGTTTGAAATATTAAGAAAAATAGGTGGAGAAGTAGTTAAGAAAAATAATAAAGTTATTATTGATACAAATAAAATTGATAAATATGAAATTCCAGAAGATTTGATGAGACAAATGCGTTCTTCTGTTATATTTGTTGGTAGTTTAATTGGAAAATATAAAAAAGCAACATTTTCTTATCCAGGGGATTGCGATATTTGGTGGATACATCAGACAAGTTTAAGATAAATGAGTGGATTAGAGAGTTTGAAGATTAGTAGGAGGTTTAATTACCTTCTATTTTTATATTATAGCAAAATTCACTGAATTTCCTAGAATATAAAGTATTCCACAGAAAATTGCTTTGCAATTTTCGCAGACGAACAAAGACGAGGCATATAAATTTATTAAAAGGTGAAAAAACTTTAATCATGTTCCTTTTGTTCTATTCAAAATTAAATTTAAGAAAGTGAGAGGGATATTTATGAAAAGAGAAGAAATTGATAGAATCAATTAAGAAAATTGAAAGAATAAGTAATGAATTAATACAAACAGAAGAAAAAATAAAAGATGAGGAATTAGAAAAATATTTTTGTAGACTAGAAAAAGTAAGAATGGATATGTATGATGTAGTAATACAAGAAAACTTATGGAGAGAATTTATGGAAGATGAAGTAACAAAATTTATCGACTATGACTACAGAGCAAAGTAGAAGATGATATATTAAAAATTCACATTCCAGAAAAAATCCCACCAATCAAAAAAAGAGCAAATTATACTCGGAAAAAGAATTACTAATAATATTTCAAGAATAGTCAGAAAATACAAAGAACTATTTTATGATGAATATGTAATGGTAATTATAAAGATATATGATAACACAAAAATATGGGATGCAGATAACAGAAAGGTAAAACCAATCCAAGATGGATTAATACATGAAAAAGAATTTTATTTTGGAAATCAATATACAATTTTAATTCCTTATCATGAATATGGCAAATTTTTAATGAGAAATAATTATGCAATAAGTCACAGTATATATTTAAGAATCAAAGAAATGTATGATGTAGAATTATCAGACTTTAGATTGGCAGATTTAAAAGTAGATGATTATAATTATATTGTAATCATGCCATTAATAAATATGGAAATTAGTCAAATACATAATAGTACCAATTTTATAATTAGTTGTTTGTATAATGCAATTAAAGAGTATTATTCTGATAGTGATTTGCAGTTTAGATTGATTATGGAAGCATCTAAATAAATTTAATAATTTTGAAATAAATAGTTATAAAAAATCTATGAATTTTATGTAATTTATGATATAAGATAGTAAATAGATAAGAAAGATGGTTTATAATGGATAAAGATTTCGAAAAATTAATGAATAAATCTAGGAAGTTAGCTACAAAAAGAAAATTAAGTGAATATGCATAGACTCAAATTGTGCATTAGGAAATTGTGCAGAATATGCAGCAATAGTAGAAATGCTAAAAAATAATGAAAGTGAAATAGATAAAATAGTAGCTTATTCAGCAAAAGGGAAAATTTATGCTCCATGTGGTAGGTGTAGAGAATTAATACGCATGGTTAATGATAAAAATTTAACAACTAAAGTTATGGTAGACGAAAATAAGATTTATAAGTTAAAAGATTTATTGCCAGAAATGTATATAACTAAAAAGGAAAATATTTAAGAGAAGAAATAAAAAGGAAGAATATGTAGATGAAAAAGATATTTAAGTTTGAATAATAGAGCATTTAATGTAATAATAAATAAAACAAATAGATACAGTAAAGTTAAAAAATCTAATACCTATTTGGTGGGGAAGGAAAAATAATGGATACAATAAATAGAACCTTAAAATATGTTGATTTATATTTAGTACATAATGATTTAAACAATATTATTGACTGTAAATTGCCTAATGGTTACAAATTTGTTTACTTTAATAAGGGCGATGAAAAAGTAGCTACTGCAACGGCTTTTTATTTAGACATAACAGAAAATGATATTACAGGTAATGTTCATTGGGTATCAGTGAAAAAAGAGTATCAAGGTAAGCATTTATCAAAACCATTAATATCAGAAACATAAAAACAATTAGGAAGGTTAGGACATAAAAAACATTATTGCATACTCAAACACATACTTGGCTAGCTGTAAAGATGTATATGGATATGGGATTTGAACCATATAAAATAGAAAATAAAAATAAATCTGTGCAAGAAAAATCAAGAAACTAAATTATATAAGATTTATAATTATCTCATAAGGGAGGAAGATTATGAATTATATTGTAGAAATTCAAAAAGCACTAGATTATATTGAAAGTCATCTTGAAGAAGATATCAATTATGAAAAAATAGCAAAAGAATTAGGTTTATCATCATTTTATTTTCATAGAATTTTCAGTAGCATTATTGGAATGTCTCCTGCAGAGTATATTAGAAATAGAAGATTAACTTGTGCTGCAGACGAGTTAAGTGTTTACAAATCTAATATATTAGATGTTGCAATAAAATATCAATTTAGTAGTAATGAAAGTTTTACAAGAGCATTTACAAAATTTCATAATGTTACTCCTAAAATGGCTAAATTAAATGGAACAAAATTAAAAATATTTAGTAAAATCCAATTAAGCCTAAATATAGATGGAGGTAATATGATGAATTATAGAATAGAAAATAAAGAAGCATTTAAAATATGTGCACTGATAAGAGATTTTAGCATTGAAACTAGAAACGAAATACCTAAATTTTGGGATGAAATAAAAGCAAATGGAAAGTTAAAAGAAATTTCAAAAGATTTTACAAGATGTACTTTAGGTGTTTGTATTGGAGAGAATGATGCAAAAGAATATAGGTATGGAATCGGAATAGAAATGGAAGAAAATGATCAACAGATGCCTGAAACAGAAATTATTAATGTTGCTAAAAGTAAATGGGTTGTATTTAAATGTGAAGGAAACAAAGCAGAAGATATAAATAAACTATGGTCAAGAATATACAAAGAATATTTTGTTACATCTGAATATAAACAAAGCATGAATATAGATTTTGAACTATATGATGAAAAAGATACAGAGATTTGGATACCAATATGTAAATAATTTAAAAGATGGACATAAAAACAGTATTGAAACTACTGAAAAATAAGCACTTATAAAAATTTTGTTACTACTCAGCCCTATGCACATAAAAAGGCAGCCCATTTTATTGACTTTGTCAAGTAAAGTGTGTAAGTAAAAAAAAATTAAATTTTTATGAAATCGATGAATAAATTAAGCCAGATAGTGTAAAGTAAAGTGCATAAGTTTGGTACCTTTAACTTACACACTTTATTTTACACTATCAGACATATTTACCCACTCGATATGAAAAAGAACCCCTTTGTGTCCTCCTGATTTTTTATTTGTTTTTTGTGTTTTTGATTAATTTCATAGATTTCTATTTAATGTTGCTTTTTTATATCTTTAATTTCTTGTGATAAATTATCACATTTTTTTAATACATCTTCTAATTGCTTAAATATATGTTTATCATAAACCGTAGCCATAATTTACCACCTTTCTTTATTTTATATTATATATTAAACAAAGAAAAAAGACCATAACAATAGTATTTCAATACTGTTACAGTCTCTGTAATATTCTGTGGATAACTTTCTCTTATTTTTATATTTCCAATTTAGGGTTGAGTAGTAACAAAATTTTAGTGTGTGATTCACAAAATTTATCAGGATAAAAAAATGAAATTTTTTCAAAAAGGGGTAAAGTTATTCAAATAAAAG
>CAMXQV010000048.1 GCA_947245515.1 uncultured Clostridium sp.
TAAGTCAAATTTTAACTTAAATCTAATTTTTCTATGGGACTTTTTTTACAGCCCCAAATTCAATTACTTATAATAAATAATATTTATAATTTTTTTGCAACCTATCATATTCTGTTTGACTATTCAATAAATTGTAAAAGGTGATAATTATTGAATAGATCAAAAAAATTTATAATTAATGGAATTATTTTAACTTTAACCACTCTTTTGATAAAAAGTGTTGGATTTGTTTTTAATATTTATATAGCCAGAAAAGTTGGATCAGAAACAATTGGTATATTTGGACTAGTTATGTCGGTATATTTATTTGCTATAACTTTTGCAACCTCTGGTTTAAGTTTGGCATGCACCTATATAGTTTCTGAAAAATTAGCAACAAAAAATTATACTTGTGCAATTAAAACTGTAAAAACTTGCTTTATATATGCAAGTTTTTTAGGCATTTTTGGAATGTCAATTTTAATATTATTTGCTAAACCTATTAGTGAAGTATTTTTTACTGGTCAAATTAATCCTTCACCTATTTTTAGTATGGCCTTTGGCTTACCACTTATTGCAATTTCTTCAGTAATTTCTGGATTCTTTACTGCTATAGGTAAACCTTTTAAAAACTCAATTTCTCAAGTTATTGAATTTCTTGTTAAAATGTTAGCAACTATTTTCTTATTAAAATACTTCTTTACAAAAGATATAAGTAATATATGTAGTTTATTAATTATTGCAGATGTTATTTCAGAAATAGCTTCCTTTGTTCTTAATATTATTTTTTATTATATAGAAAGAACAAAAATTATTTTCTCTAATAAGTGTTCATTTAACTATAAAAAAGAAATTTTAAAAATATCTTTTCCAGTTGCTATAACTTCCTATATACGTTCAGGTCTATCCTCTTTTAAACAATTTCTTATACCTATAAGTTTAGAAAAATATGGAATGTCTTATGCAATTGCACTTTCAAATTACGGAACTATTAATGGTATGGTAATGCCAATTTTATTGTTTCTTAGTGTATTTGTTAATTCTTTTGCATCCTTACTAGTTCCAGAATTCTCACGCCTTTTAGCTGGCAACAAGGTTAAACGTATGAAGTTTGTATGTGAAAATATTTTTCAAAAGGCTTGTTATTTTTCTATTGGTATTGGTGCTTGTTTGTTTTTCTTTTCATCAGAAATTAGTTATATGATTTATCAAAACTTGAATTGTGATTTTTGGATTAAGATTTTATCACCTTTAGTATTTTTTATGTATATTGATACTATCATCGATAATTTGTTAAAAGGTGTTAATGAGTCTTTTAAGGTAATGTGTTGTAATGTTTTGGATTTAGTTTCTACAATTGCTATACTTTATTTTTTAGTTCCTATTTTTGGAATGAAGGGTTATATTTTTAGCATTTATTTTAGCGAAATTTTGAACTTTACAATTAGCAGTTTTCAATTACGAAAAAGAATTAAGTTTGATCTTTCTTTTAAGAATTATATTTTGCTACCTATTTTTGCAAGTATTCTTAGCTTTTTTATTACTTATATTTTTAAATTTTCTTTTGAAAATTTTATTTGGTATTCTATTTTTAAAATAATATTATTTTTAGTTATTTATATTTTTGTTCTTTTTATTTTATTAAAATTAATACCAAAAAAATATAATACAACTATAAAAAATCTTTGAATTTACCTATGTATTTTCAAAGATTTTTATTTCTATAACTACCACATCTTTATATCTCTTTTATTTTTTATATTATCTAAAGTTTTCACTTTCTTCTCTTTGCTCTAGCCTAATAAATTTTTCACTTAATCCCTTTAAATAATAATTTGCTCTATTTTTTTCTAATTCGTCTATATCTTCACTCTGTATTTTTCTTACACTTTCTCTTATACTAGAAATTAATACATCTATTTTTTCAAGTCTTTCTTCTGCTTTTTCCTTTTTTATAGGATATTTTGAATTAAGGTTTTTATATACATATACTTTATCTTGTTCAAGACGTGTTAATAAACGGTTTATTATTTGTATATCTGTTTTTTGTTCAATATCTTGTTTTACTGTTTCTCCTGAATTGCTTAATTGGATTATTCTTTCTCTAAAGTTGTATTTTTTTGACTTTTGAGTGTTAGGATTTTTATTGTTTGCAGTATTATTTGCTACCTTTTTTTCTCCATCTTTACATGTTTTTATATTTTCCTTTATTTCTTTTACCTTTTTCATTTGCAACTGAATTATTAGGTCATTTTCAAATATTTTTCTATTTCCTATTTGTTTTGCTTTTTCATATTCTCCTTTTTCTATATATATTGTCATCAATTGTGATTGAATTTCAGGTCTATTTTCAAATATTTTTCTATTTCCTATTTCTTCTGCTTTTTCATATTCTCCTTTTTCTATATATATTGTCATCAATTGTGATTGGATTTCTGGTCTATTTTTGAATATCTCTGTGTTTCCTATTTCTATTCCTTTTTTTAAGTCACCTTTTTTTATTGCTATTGTTATCATCTGTGATTGAATTATAGGATCTTTTTCGAAGATTTTTCTGTTTCCTATTGTCCCTGCCTTTTCATAATCTTCTTTTTCAATTGCTTTTGTCATTAAAATGGCCTGAAATAATGGATTATTTTTAAATACTTCTATGTTTTCTATTTTTTTTGCTTCTTTGAAATTTCCCTCTTCTATTGCCATTTCCATCAATAATGCTTGAATTTGCGGATCTTCCTTAAATTTTTCCTTACTTCCTATTACTTTTGCTTCTTTGAAATTTCCCTCTTGTATTTCTGTTTTCATTAATATAAATTGAATTTGTGGATTATTTCTTAATTTCTCTTTTTTTCCTATTTCTTTTGCTTCTTTAGAATTTCCCTCTTCTATTTCTATTTTCATCAATATTAATTGAATTTGTGGACTGTTTTTAAATTCCTCTCTTTTTCCTATTTCTTTTGCCTTGTTACGTTCTCCCTTTTTTATAGCTAGTGTCATTCTTTGTGATTGAATTATTGGATTATCTTTAAATATTTCTCTATTTCCTATTTCTTCTGCTTTTCCATATTCTCCTTTTTCTATTGCAAGTTCCATTAATTGTGATTGTATAACTATATCTTCTTTTAAGGTTTCTTTATTTCCTATTTCTTCTGCTTCCTCATATTTTCCTAATTTTGTAGCTATTGTCATCAATTGTGATTGAAATACTGGATTATTTATATACTCTTTTCTGTTCCCTATTTCTTTTGCTTTTATGTAATTTCCTGTTAAAGTATATAGTTTCATCAATACTGATTGAATTACTTCATTATCTTTAAATATTTCTCTTTTGCCTATTTCTTCCGCTTGTTCATATTTTCCAGTTCCTATTAATAAATTCATTCTTTGAACTTGTATTATTGGATTATTAGGATATTTTGTAGTTAACTTGCATGCCTCTTGGAATTTTCCTAATTTAATGAGTTCTTTTATATCCTTACTTGTATATATTTCATCTTTTGTTGGACGAGTATATTTTACTTGTTTATTATCTTTTACATTTTTAAAATTACTCATTTTTCCCTCCCTATTCATTATGTAAATAATACCATATTTTTCAACTTATGTCAACTTTTAGAACAAATAAAAAAATCAAAGATTTTTTAGTAAATTTGTGTACTCGGTATTTTATATAATAGAAAGCTAGCATGACTTTCTATTATATAAAACAATCGCTTAAAAAAATACCAAAATAGACTTTTTAAGCGATTTAGCTATAATTTTTTTATCTCTTCAAGAAAAAATGAACCCTTAACCAATTGTTTTTTTACATTAAACTTAAGCTTTAACTTCTTAACAAATCAACCCAACTATAAATAACACGTTTACACCTTGTAAACAAATTAATTTGCTCAACACTATCTTTAGCAACAAGATTAATTGAAGACAACTGTTCTCCGATTTAAGGAAAAAGATACTTCCCCTAATTTTTGACCTGCAACAATAGGTGCAGAAATATTCTCATCTAATTTTAAATTTTGTTCTATATTTTTATCCTTTCCCTTTTCTATTAAAGTTCCTGCATTTTGTTCATAAATAATATCAATATTTGAAACCACTCCTTTATTTACTGGAATATTCTTAACAATATCTCCTTTTTTACCAAACTCCTTAAAAGAAAAATTATTAAAGCCATAATCTAATAACTTCTGAGCCTCTGCAAAACGTACCTTTGTAGAAGGAGCTTTCATAATAACTGCTATTAAAGATAAATTATCACGAGTTGCACTAGCTGACAAATTATACAAAGCTAAACCAGTTGAACCTGTCTTTAAGCCAGTTGCACCTTTATAAGTTTTAATTAACTTATTAGTATTTGAAAGTCCAGATTTCCCGCCACGAAGTGAATCCATCCAAATTGTTGTATATTTAGTAATAGTTTGGTGGTTATTAAGCAATTCCTTAGACATTAAAGAAATATCATAACTTGACGTTTCATGCCCATCTTCATCTAAACCATGACAATTTTTAAAAGTAGTATCGTTCATTCCTAATTCTCTTGCTTTATCATTCATCCTTTGGACAAAAGCTTCTTCTGAACCTGCTAAGTGTTCTGCCATTGCTACAACACAGTCATTAGCAGACGCTACACATATTGCTTTTAGCATTTCATCAACTGTTAAAGTCTCTCTTGGATCTAACCAGATTTGTGAACCACCCATAGATGCAGCATTCTCACTACAAGCTACTGTATCTGACAAAGAAATTTTACCACTATCTATAGCTTCCATAATTAATAAGATACTCATTACTTTTGTTACAGATGCTGGTCTTAATTTTTCATGAATATTATGTGCATATAAAATTTGGCCTGTCATTTGT
The DNA here is from genome assembly GCA_947245515.1 of uncultured Clostridium sp. Classification (GTDB taxonomy): domain Bacteria; phylum Bacillota; class Clostridia; order TANB77; family CAG-508; genus CAG-269. The sequence continues at coordinate 4,837 of CAMXQV010000048.1, forward strand.
TCTATTAATATTGCTGATTCTGACTCTAAATTTAACGAATTATTTTCTGCAAGTTCCTTACTAACAGGACTACTTACAAGATTTGCATTAATCTTTGAAGATGTCTCTACAGAATCTGTTGTTGTAGACCAAACATATATTGAGTCTGCATCACTTGCAAAACTTGGAATACAGCAAAAATAACTTAAAATTACTACAAGTAATATTATAATTATATATTTATTTTTTTGCATAAAAATACCTCCTACTTTTTTTACAATATATGTGCAGACCTATAAAAAAAGAACTTTACTAAACTCCTTAATAACTGTCTTAAATTCTAATAATTTGACCTGTATATATAAGATTTGGATTTTGTATATTATTTTGTCTTACTAAGTATCCAACAGAAACACCATAGATTTTTGCAATTTGAGAAAGCGTGTCACCTTTTCTAACTACATAGGTATAACTTGTTATTTGCTTTACAGGCTCATTTAAAGTTGTACTATTACTTTCTGTAATTCTTAATTTCTCACCAGGATATATTAAATTTGCATTTTGTATATTATTTATCTCTACAATATGAGCTACTGTTACATTATAGGCCTTTGCAATCTGTGATAAGGTATCACCAACTCTAACAGTATAAGTAATACTTCCAGTCCCTCTTGTTTCGTCACCCTTAACAGTCGAATTTGTTAATACTCTAATTTGTTGACCTGGATATATTAAATTGGGATTTGATATATTATTTATACTTGCTAATTCTTGTACTGTTGTTCCATATTTCTGTGCTATAATTGATAAAGTATCACCAGTCTCAACTGTATAAAAAACAGAGGTAGAATTTATATTTTCTGTTAAATCATCTACTTGTGGAAGTTCTGAGGGCTGTCCTAAAAATATTTCCTTAGTATAAATATCTCTGTCAACCTTTCCACTAATTCCTGGCACTATTCCTCTATCACTACTTTGTATAGCTTGCCATGCTTCCCAATTTGTTTCAATATTCTCCAGTTCATTATAATTCCCATAATATGCAATCCAAAGAGGATAATTTTGTGCTAACTCTCTTCCAAAAGTACTTTGAGCATTACTTAAATCACTATAAATTATTACTTCCTTATTAGTTAGCCTTTTTACACTTTCTAAGAATACTTCTGCAATATTATTTATTCCACCAATACTTACTCCTCCAAATACTTCATAATCCATTGCTAATTTGCAATCTGGCGTTTTTCCTGAAATTACAGATGAGAAAAATCTTGCTTGTTGTTCTGCTTCTGTTATATTTGTTGCAGTTAAAAAGTGATAAAATCCCACTTTTAATCCATTAGCTTTTGCATTCTCATAATTAATATCAAAATATGGATCCTTTATATTACTCCCTTGACTTGACTTAATATATACTACTTCTATCCCACTTTCCTTCACTTTACTATAATCTATGTAGCCTTGCCAATCACTTACATCTACACCTTGATAAACAGGTTCAGAACTTGGAGTTAAGGAATATACTGAACTTGTATTTATAAATAATAATAAAGTTATTATTATGTTATATATAAAAAGTCTTTTTAAAATTTTCAAATAAAATCGCCCCCAATACATATAATAAAATTAATTATATTATATGTATTGAAGACGTTTGTGTTCTTATATATTATACTATATCATATTCATGAAGACAAATTGTCCTAATAATTAACTTTGTAAAATCATCTTTTGGATCTTGAAAGTCTACTACATTAAATAGTTTTTTACTTTGTAGTTTAATTTTTAATTTTGATATATCAACCAACATTTTTGTAGATATATCTTGTCCAACTGGTAGAGTTCTATTTTGATTATCAAAGAATATACAATTAGTATATGAAATTGCATTTATTCCTTCTTTTAAATTAATTTTATAAAAATTAATTTTATTAGCACTAGTTTTTAAAGCTTCCTTCAATTCTTTTTCTGGATTAATATTAAATATATTTATATCTTTATTATTAATTTTATCATGGATAATTGCTTTATATACTGGTATATCTTCTGGTATTGCAACTTTTTGTAAGGATTTTTTTATAACATCTACTCTATTTTCTAAAGTTAATTTATAACCTATTTGATTTGTATTTTTACTAATCTCTAAAATACTAAATTTATCTTTTGGTACTTCTCTATGTTTTTTATTGTTTAATTTAGATATTTTTGTGCTATCTTGGGCAATTCCTCCAAATATATCAAATTCTTCCTTATCAAGTACTTTTTCTTTCCTTGCTTGCATTTTTAAGTCTCTTAAATTACTCTCTATATCTTTTGGTGTTATATCATTATTTTTTATTTTATTTAAAACCTCTATTACGTCTGTTGTTGTTAAAAATATGCTATCTGTTTCTTCTTTTGAAAGATTTCTCCTTTGCCTTTTGTCCATTTCAGTGCCAAACTTTTCAAGATCTTCTTCATAATTAAATACTTTTGTAATTCTTTTTATAACATTGACTTCTTCTTCTTCTCCTTCTGGTAAACTAGCAACTTCATCTTTGTTACTATATTTCCAAAATTCAAAAATGCTTTTTTTATGACTGTCTATTTCTTCAATAAAGGCTGTTGCATTTTCAATTTTCTTTTTCATATTTTTATTTTTAAGTTTTAAAGAGTTAATGTCCATTACAAGGTCTTTTAATTCTGTCTCGTTTCCTTCTAAATTTTTATATAAATCTACAATTTCTTCGATATTATAGTTTTCTTTTTGTTTTTTTCTTTTTTTGATAGGTTCATCATCATCGTTATCTTCTAGATTATCTTTAAAAATATCATTTGCATTTTTCATTTTATTTTTATAACTTTTTCCACTATATTTAAAAAAGTATTTAAATTTTCCAAAGAAAGTTTTTTTACATTCTAAAAAGGTTGATATTTGTTTTTCTTTTGCAAGATATTCTATCTCTTGTTGTGCTATTGCTTGTTTTAATTTTTCTAGTTTCTGTTTATTTTCTTTAACTAAATCTTCTGTTTTTTCTAATTTATCTTCTCCAACATAATATTCTTTATTAATCCATTCAGCTATATTTGAATATTCTATTTTTCTATCTTCTACATAAAATTCTATTTCTCCATTTTTGTCTATATTTGTTTTAAAAACAAAATAATGTGGTAATTCTGTTTGTAAAATAAACATCGCCTTTAATAGCTTGTAAAATTGATTTCCAATAATTTCGTCTTCTAGTCTTATTTTATATGGGCTTGAAATTTTTTCGTATATTTCTGTTTCACCTATTATATGTATACATGGTTTGTCTTCTTTGTCATATACTTCATAAATTAGTGGCCAATTTTTAGTAAAAATCCACATATAATTTCCTATATCTTCAATTTCGGATTTTTTTAAGATTTGACTTTCATAATCTAAATTCCTAATTGGTACAAATATTTTTTCTGATTTCTTATTTTCAATTTTTTTCTTTAAAAGATAGAAGAAGGCTGAATAATCAGTATCTTCTGTCGGTACTAACATAAAATATTGTTCTGTTATTTCTGAATAATATATTTGCCACAAATAGTTTCCTTGGAATTTTACTTTATATGGTATCTTTTTGTTTAAATTTTCTTGCTCTTCTTCTAAATTTTCTACATCTCTTATCTTAAATTTTCTTAGCATATTTAAAAAAGTAGTATGTTTTACAAAGTTTTCTTCACTTTCACTATCTAAATAATCTGCTAGTGGACTTGCCTTTTTGTATTTTTCTTCTATTGGATCTAATCTATTTGTAGGAGTTAATAAAATTTGTATGTCCTTTATTGAAATATATCTATATTGTTTATATTGTTTTTCATCATATGCTCTAGGTATACTTAATCTTATTGGTTTGGCATTTATCAGGCTACTTGGTATTTTTTGCATGTCTAGTCCTAAATAATCAAGTTTTTCCATTATTGCATCACTTTTTTTCTCTTTTATCATTGTAATATTATTCCTCCCTAATTATTTTATAATATCATAAAAATTTTCAAATTCATACCCTTGTTCTCTTAAAAAAGTTATTATTTGTGTAAGTGCTTCTACTGTAACTTTTTTTGCTTGTGCATCATGCATTAAAATTACAGCACTATTTTTATTTTGTATAGTTTGTTGTAATCTGCTCATTTCATAGGCTATTGATAAATTATTTGTTTCTGCATCCCCTGTTAATACATTCCAATCTACACTCATTATATCGTTTGTTTTTAATAATTCGTTTGCTCTATGTTTAATTTCATTATATTTTCCACCTATTAGTCCTCCTGGAAATCTAAATAAATGTGAATTATATTCTGGAACTTCAATTGCTTTTTTTACTGCATCCTTACATCTATTAAATTCCTCTAACACAGTTTCTGGTGATTGGTATATTAAAGAATAGGTATGTGTATATCCATGGTTTGCTATATAATGACCTTCTTGATACATTCTTTTTAATATTTCTTCATTTCCTTCAACGTTTGAACCTAATACGAAAAAAGTTGCTTTTATGTTTTGTTGTTTTAGAATATCTAATATTTGTGGTGTTAATACTGAAGGTCCATCATCAAAGGTTAAAAATGCTCTTTTATAATCTGATTTATAAATATTTTCTATATTTTCTCTTCCGTTCATCTGTTAGACTTGGTATATTTTCTTTTTCTTGTTCTTTCTCTTGTTCTTTATTTTTCATTTCTTCTGTTTTTTGTTGCTCTTGAAAAGCTATAGCTTGTACCTGTATTTCATATTGTTTATATACCTTATATCCATTTATCTTAGTAATAGAATTATTTATTATTAATATTAAGCATAATAATATACAAACACATAATATTATTACGGCTATTTTAATTTTGTCTACTGTATGTTGATTTATATATATTATAAGTTGCTTATCTTCTTCCATTTATTACATCCTTTTCTTTGCTAATTTTCTATTACTATTTTTCTTTTTCAACATTATACAACATTTTTTTATTTTTTAATAGACTATTTTTCATTTTTTTACTATAAATATAAAAAAATGTTTTTATTTTTAACTTCATTACCTATATTTAAGTATTTTTGCTAACAAAAAACAAGTATAAATTATAATATTAATAAATACTTGTTTTTCTTTAGTAAATATAATTTATTGTTTTTTAATTAAGTTTTTTAAATACTCTATTTCCTCTTCTACCTTTAATCTCATAAAAATTGGTTCACCCTGACTTATAACTTTTATGCCCTTTAATAGTGAATATTTTTTTAGATTTTCCCAATTTTTTAATTCATCTGTTTGAACTCCTATTTGCCTTAATATATTATCTGAGGTTTCTTTCATAAAGGGATTAATTAAAATAGCTATCTTTCTTAAATTTTCTATTAGATGATACATACATGCTTCTAATTTTTCTTGTTTTTCTTCCTTTGCTAACACCCATGGTGCTGTTTCATCTATATATTTATTTGTTCTGGAAATTATATTCCATATTGCTTGTAGACTATTTGCTATTTCATATTCTTTTAGCTTCTCTTCAAATAGTTCTATCTGATTCCTTGTATATTTTTCAAATTCTTCGTCTACTTCATTTGGTGTTCCATTATAATTTGGAACTTTTCCATCAAAATATTTATTTACCATTGATATTGTTCTATTTAATAAATTACTTAAATCATTACATAAATCATAATTATATCTTTCTATAAAGGCTTCAGGTGTGAAAATTCCATCTTGTGATACTGGTACTTCTCTTAATATAAAATATCTTGTTGCATCTATTCCATATCTATCTATTAGTGTTTCTGGATATACTACATTTCCTTTAGATTTTGACATTTTTCCATCTTTCATCATTATCCAGTTGTGTACTAGTATCGTTTTTGGTAAAGGTAAGTCTAAGGCCATTAGAAAGATTGGCCAATATATTAAATGAAATCTTGCTATATCTTTTCCAACTATCTGTAAATCTGCTGGCCAATATTTTTTAAATTTCGTTTCATCTTCTGACATATATCCTAAGGCTGTTATATAGTTCGTTAGTGCATCTAACCATACATATATAACATGTTTTGGATCTTTTTCAACTTTTATTCCCCAATCAAAAGAGGTTCTTGTTACACATAGGTCTTCTAAACCTGGCTTTATAAAGTTATTAATCATTTCATTTTTTCTGTATTCTGGTTTTATGAAGTCTGGATTTTCTTCATAATATTTTAATAAGTTATCAACATATTTTTTCATATTGAAAAAGTATGCTTCTTCTTTCATTTTAATAACTTCTCTACCACAGTCTGGACACTTTCCATTAATTAGTTGTGTTTCTGTAAAATAGGTCTCACATGGTACACAATATAGTCCTTCATATTCTCCTTTATATATATCACCTTGCTCCATAAATTTGTTAAAGATTTTTTGAACTATTTTTTTATGTCTATGTTCAGTTGTTTGTATAAAATCATCATAGGTTATGTCTAATTTTTCCCATAATTTTTTTGCTATTTCTGCCATTTCATCTACATATTCTTTTGGTGTTTTTCCTAATTCTAGTGCTTTTGTTTCAATTTTTTGACCATGTTCGTCTGTTCCTGTTAACATGTATGAGTCTTCACCTTTTAATATATGATATCTTTTAAGGCTATCTGCTAAAATTGTTGTGTAAGCTGTACCTATATGAAATCTTCCACTTGGATAGTATATTGGTGTTGTCACATAAAATTTGTTATCCACTTTTTACATCTCCTTATATTTTTTATTATTTTTTCCATTTTGTTAAATAATATTATCACAAAAACTGAATTTTGCCAATAGTCTTACGTTAATCCTTTAAATTTTTTAAGTGATTAACCTAGTCCCCCTATTTGCTATATTATTTCAAGTAAAAAGTTACAACTAGTAACTAAGTACTACTGGTCGAAAACTATGCATACTACTAGCTACACCTGTTTCACAGTAAAACGCAAACACACCGCAATTATAGTAAGGATGTCCTCCACGTAAAAATATTGCATGACTAGATAATGGAAAATAAGAGTAACTAGAGTCCCAGCTATTAGAAGTGCTGTCGCTAGAACTAGAAGTTTCATATACTGCATCTCCAAATTTATCTGTATTTCCACAATAATTTGATTGTGAGCCTGTAGTTACTGTATATTGGTCAACATATCTCAAATTGTTAGAATCCCATAATTTACTTGTATTATCATTAGATGTTCCACCTTTGTATATTCCTGCTACATATTCCCATGCTCCTCCTGCCATATCATATATTCCATATATATTTCCTGTTGTACTTGCTTGTATCCCCTCTAAGGTATTGTATTCATACAAATCTGTTGTAGTACCATTATTAGTTTGTGCTCCAGTTTTTCCTGATAATCCTGTTATAGTTGAATAATTTGTTGTACCATTATAATATGGATTATTATATACTCGCACTCTATTTCCAGCACTATCGGTTTTTCCATATTTACTACTACTTAAATATGCTACTGCTCCCCACTCTGTATTTTTAATCATATGTGAGTCTAAACTTGTTGTCCCCTCTAACGAATTTCCACTTGTTGTTAGATTTATACATAAGGTAAATATATCATTAACCTTTAAGCCTCTCCAACTCGTTACCTTTGGTTTTACTCTCACTTTCAAATTTGTATCTATTCCTCCACCAGTTCCTTTTAAAGAGTTTGTGTCTCCTGTTAAGGTTCCATTTTCTATATTAATTGTATTTACACTGCTACTACTTGCCTCATATTTTGCTACCCATATTCCTGTTAGTTGTTCTCCTTTATCTTCTGTTCCATTATTATTTTTATCCCACCAAAAAGCTGGGTGTACGTTCCAACTTCCTTCTGTTGTATTGTTGCTTATTGTTATATTACTTCCATCTATTGGCTCCTTTGTTTTCCCTTTTAAAAACTTTACTTCTATTGTTTCTGCTGTATTCCCTTTTGTTGGTACTTTATATGCATATCTTGGTATCCATACCCAATAACAATCGTTTCCTCCTCCTGTTGTTTTTATGTTTGCCCAATGATTTACTCTTTCTGTATAGTCATACCAACTATTTGGTGCTGTTTCACTTATTGGAGTAGTGTCTTTTATAATATATGGGATACTTGTTAAATCCCAAGATACATAGTAAGTACTATTTTTATTAAATCCACTTATATCTGGTGCATTTGCTACTGTTGTAAAAGTAGGTTCTTTTAGTATATCTTTTACAGTTATTCCCTTGAATATATCTGATACTTTTATTTCATAATTTCCTTCTTTTGTAGTTAAGGTTTTATCTGTTAATTTTTCTTCCTCAGATAATACACCATATTCCTCTAATATTTTTTTCAAACTATCCTCTGATATTTTCCCTTCCTTTTCTGCTTGTTTTCCTAGTATATCAATTTGTATTTTTTCTTTTATACTTGCTATGTCTGTTTGTATTTTACTATTTATTGATCTATTAATTAGTCCATTTTGTCCTATAAGTAGGTTTATACTTACACCTACTAGTATCAAAAGAATTATAATTGTTATCACAAGTGATATCAAAGTTATACCTTTTGTACTTTTCATCTTTTGACCTCCATCTTAATTATTTTCTTTGTCTTTTTTATTATCCTTTGCTATTGATATAGTTGTTAATATTTCAAATTATATTTAATATGAATTTAAGTATTATTTTATATAAAGTACAGGACGAAAGCCGTGACGCGTGTACGTATCAGTCAGAGTAGCGTAATTACGATAACATGCTGGATAACTCGCAAAGGCATGGTCGAACGACCCACCACGAAACGAAGTATATACTACTGAACCAGCTGTTTCCTTTACTATTTCCCATAAGTTTCCTGCTATATCATATATATTTTTCTTTTTTACTTCTTCTGTTGCTCCCGTTGTTAATAACGTATATCCCGATACTCTATTTGTTTTACTTGTATTCTCTTCCCATTCTGATGCCATGCTTCCATTTGATGCTATTATACAATATCTTCCCTCACAATTATTCAAAGTCGTATTTGTATAATTTCCCCATGTACATTCAGCCTTTAAATCTACATATTTACTTCCATCTGATGTATTTATTTCATTTTTTTCTTCTTCATCACTCATAAAATTAAGCATTACATCATATTGTGTTCCTGTTATTAATCCACTTGCCACACTATCTGTTGTGTACATTCTTAAGCACATCTCCTCTGCTATTTCTGCATTTGCATGATAATAGGGGATTTCGTTTGCTCTTGTTGTTGGCTTACTTTCTTCTGTTACTTTTTCTATTGTAAAACTTTCATCTTGCCAACCTGCTGTTAACTTTTCTTCTCCTATTTTCTTTCCATTTTTTAAGGTTACTTCACTTGTTCCTGCTTCATATCTTCCTACATAAAAACCTCCATATTTTAATATTT
>CAMXQV010000049.1 GCA_947245515.1 uncultured Clostridium sp.
TTGTGTTTTATCAATTAAATTTATTGCGAAAAATTTTTATTCCTCAAAGCTGATTTATATGTTTTTCAAATATTCTTCTAACTCTGATAATTTTATCTTTTTAGTTAAGTTAGAAATATACACATCATTAGAGTAATTAAAAACTAAAAAAGTAATATTTTTAATAATCACTCTGTGTGGCTCAATATATGTAAGATTAGTTTTCTCTAATTTTCTAATACTACCATTTACAAAAGTAGGAGTAACTTTAGAAAACTCACATATAAATTCAAGTCTTTGTTTTAGACATTCTTCAAATTCTAGTTCTTGCTTAATTATCTTCATATCAAACACCATCCTTTCATTTGGATGATTTTAATATTGTTTTTAGACAACAAAAAAATCAACCAGATTTTATTTTCTGATTGATTTCTGTATCAATTCTGTTCAATTTAGTTCGAACAGAAACGTCGTTGGAGCCTCCAACGGGAATTGAACCCGTGACCTCAGCCTTACCAAGGCTGCACTCTACCAACTGAGCTATGAAGGCACAAAACAAATACAATACAAATTATACAATAATAATAAAAAAAACACAAGCAAATTTTAAAATTTCTTTAAAGGCAAAAATTACTATTGACAACTAAAGCAAAAGAGATTAAAATATAAACAAATACAAAAAAGACAAGTAAGAGAAAAAGTAAAATAAAGGTTACTTACAGAGAAAGTTAGCCATAGGCTGAAAGCTAGCTAAAGAAAACATATTTGAAAAACTCACTCTTCAAGTCTCTAGTGAATAAGCTAGACGGAAAAGAACCGTTATAATCTTAAAAATCAAGAAAAAATGAGGATGGAACCGTGTAAGTAATGCACTCCTATGGCAGAAGCCAAGGAGTGTTTTTTGATGATGATTTTGGGGACGGAGGAAAAAATCATTGTCAAAATTCAAAAAAAATTAATAAAAAAGATGATGATTTTTTCCTCCGTCCCCAAAATCATCACTAAAAAAGGAGGAAAATTATGATAAAAATAGGTTTAAAAGATGGCTCTATTTTAAAAGTAGAAAAAGGAAGTTCAATTTTAGAAGTAGCAAAAAAGATTAGTGAAGGTTTGGCAAGGGTTGCAACTTGTGGTGAAATTAATGGAAAGATAAAAGATTTAAGGTATGAAATTTTAGAAGATTGTAATTTAGTTATTCATTCTTTTAGTGATGATGATATTGAAGGGAAAAAGGCTTATTGGCATACAACTTCACATATTATGGCACAAGCTGTTAAAAGATTATTTCCAGAAGTTAAATTTGCAATAGGACCTTCAATAGATGATGGCTTCTATTATGATTTTGATGTTGAAAGACCTTTTACAGATGAAGATAAAGCCAAAATCGAAGAAGAGATGAAAAAAATTATTAAAGAAGATATTATAATAGAAAAATTTTCTTTACCTAAAGATGATGCACTAAAATTAATGGAAGATCAGCCTTACAAGCAAGAGTTAATTAATGAATTACCAGAAGGAGAAGAAATAAGCTTTTACAAGCAAGGGGATTTTACAGATTTATGTGCAGGACCACATCTTGAGAGTACAGGGAAAGTAAAATCAGTAAAAATTTTATCTTCTTCTGGAGCTTATTGGAGAGGAAGCGAAAAAAATAAGATGCTTCAAAGAATTTATGCAATTTCTTTTCCAAAAGCAAGTATGTTAGAAGAACATATGAAAAAGCTTGAAGATATTAAACAAAGAGATCATAGAAAAATAGGAAAAGATTTAGAAATATTTATGACACATCCATTAGTAGGTTCAGGTTTACCAATGTATTTGCCAAATGGAGCAACTATTAGAAGAATTTTAGAGAGATATATACAAGATAAAGAAATTGCCTTAGGATATAGTCATGTGTATACGCCATCCTTAGCAAATGTAGACTTATATAAGACTTCAGGACATTGGGAGCATTATAAAGAAGATATGTTTCCAGTAATGAAGATGGAAAATGAAGAAATGGTATTAAGACCAATGAACTGTCCACATCATATGTTAGTTTATAAAAATAAAATGCATTCATACCGTGATTTACCAATAAAAATTGGAGAACTTGCACACGATTTTAGATATGAAGACAGTGGAAGTGTATGTGGATTAGAGAGAGTTCGCCAAATGTGTCAAAATGATGCACATTTATTTGTACGACCAGATCAAATAAAAGAAGAAGTTGGTAAAGTTCTAAGACTAATAGTTGAAGTATATCAAAAAGATTTTGGATTTCCAGCATCAAGCTTTGAATATAGATTATCTTTAAGAGATAAAGAAAATAAAGAAAAATATATAGATAATGATGAAATGTGGGACACTGCTGAAAGTCAATTAAGAGAAATTTTAACAGAATTAGAAATACCATTTTATGAAGCAAAAGGAGAAGCAGCCTTTTACGGTCCTAAAATAGATATACAAATAAAAACAGCCTTAAACCATGATGTAACAATTCCTACATGTCAATTAGATTTTGCTCTACCAGAAAGATTTGAACTTGAATATATAGGAGAAGATGGGGAAAAGCATAGACCAGTAGTAATACACAGAGCAATACTAGGAAGTTCTGACAGATTTATATCTTTCTTACTAGAAGAGACAAAAGGATTTTTACCAACATGGTTAGCACCAACACAAGTAAAAATATTGCCAATTACAGATAAACAACATGAATATGCATATAAATTAAAAGAAGATTTGATTAAAGAAAGCCTTCGTGTAGAAGTAGATGATAGAAATGAAAAAACTGGTTATAAAATTCGTGAAGCACAACTATCAAAAGTACCATATATGCTAATTATAGGTGCAAAAGAAGTTGAGGAAAATACAGTTTCAGTTCGTTCAAGAGAAAATGCAGAAAATGAAACAATTAAAATAGAAGAATTTTTAGAAAAGATAAAACAAGAAATTAAAGAAAAAAGAAAATAGTAAATATGATATAATACAATAAATATAGTAAGACAAATTAAGAACTTCTAATTGTCTTAGAAAGGAAAATATATATGAAATTAGGAATAGTAGGATTACCAAATGTAGGAAAAAGTACAATGTTTAATAGTATAACTAAAGCAGGTGCAGAATGTGCAAATTATCCCTTTTGTACTATAGAGCCAAATGTTGGTGTAGTACCTGTACCAGATGATAGATTAGATAAGTTGACAGAAATGTATAATCCACAGAAAACAACACATGCAGTAATAGAGTTCGTAGACATTGCTGGTCTCGTTAAAGGTGCAAGTAAAGGTGAAGGATTAGGAAATAAGTTCCTTTCACATATTCGTGAAACAGATGCAATATGTGAAGTTGTAAGATGTTTTGAAGATTCTAATGTTGTACATGTTGATGGAGAGGTAAATCCAATTAGAGATATTGAAACAATAAATTTTGAATTAATTTTTGCAGATATTGAAACAGTTAATAAAAGATTAGATAAGGCAAGAAAAAATTTGAAAGCAGATAAAAAATACCAAGAAGAAATTAATTTATTAGAAAGAATAAAAGAAAATTTAGAAAATGGAATATCTGCAAGAAGCTTGGAGTATAATGAAGAAGAACAAGTTTTGGTTAAAGATATGTTTTTATTAACAACTAAACCAATACTATATATTGCAAATATTTCTGAAGAACAAATTGAAAATGCAGAAAAAGATGATTTAGTATTAAAAGTAAAAGAATATGCAAAAAAAGAAAAAGCTGAAGTCATCCCTTTATGTGTTAAAATAGAAGAAGAACTATCTGGATTAGAAGATAAGGATAAAACAGAAATGCTAGAAGCTTTGGGCTTGCAAGAATCTGGATTAGATAAAGTAATAAAAAAGAGTTATGATTTATTAGGATTAATGTCATTTTTAACAGCTGGAGAACCAGAAGTAAGAGCATGGACAATAAAAAAAGGTACAAAAGCGCCACAAGCTGCAGGAAAAATTCACTCAGATATAGAAAGAGGATTTATAAAAGCAGAAGTTGTATCTTATAAGGATTTAATACAAGAAGGTTCAATGGTTTCTGCAAAAGAAAAAGGCTTAGTTCGTTCAGAAGGCAAAGAGTATGTTATGCAAGATGGAGACATAGTTTTATTCAAATTTAATGTCTAAAAATGTTACAAATGTAATATTTTTGTAATATAACTGTAAAATAAAATGACGAAAAAAGTATTGACATAGAAAATTTAAAAGTATAAAATAAGATTATAAAAACAAAAGAAATATATTTATTTATTTGTTTTTTTGTAATAATTGTTAAAATTATATAAAAAAAGTATAATTATTAACAGTTATAACAATACTAATAAAAAATATATAAAAGAGAGGTAAGGAGAAACGATTATGAAAAGAACAAAATCAAGCAAAGTAGTTTCAATATTATTAATGAGTGCAATGATAATTTTATTTAATGTAAGTGTATTTGCAGCAGACAATACAGGATTTAATGACTTAACATCAACCTTGTCTAATACATCTACAAACAGTGGAGCAAACAATACAAATTCATCATCAAATAATACAAATACTAATACAAATAATAGTAATACAAATAGCAATACAACAAATAGTAATAGAACAAATATAAATACAAATTCAAACAATACAAGCATATATAACACTAATTTACCAAAAACTGGTGTTGAAAGTTCAATGCCAATGGGAATATTATTAGTAATATTTGGCATATCAGCTATATATGCATATAGAAAAATTAAAGAATACAAAAATATATAATATAAAATAAATTTATCGATAAACTTAATTAAATAATATTAAAATTTTTAAAAAATATGTGCGCATTAATAAACAAAACAAGAATAAGTTTAAAATTCAATTAACTTATTCTTGTTTTGCTTTTACAATTATTCTATTATTATTTAAATTATTACAGGTAATTAAAGTCAACTCCTTAGACGATTTATCATAATTGAAAATAGGAGATAAATCAGAAGATTTTACTTCATAAATATAATCTACATAATAAACATATTTATGTCCAGAAGTATTATAAATAAAAATTTCATCCTTTGATTTTAAGGTATTAATATTACTAAAGAAAAGAGAATTATTATAATTATGACCTGCAATACAAATATTGTCATTTGTATCTAAAGAATTACCATAAAATTTACAAGGAGAAATTTTTAGTAGCTCTTCAGTAGTTTTTGAAAAAATTGGATAATAAATATTAAGTTTTGGAATATCTATAATTCCAAATAAATTATTGTCATCTATAGTCTCATTAAATTCAGGGGAGGTTTGATTAGAATATAATCTATAGATATTATAGTTAGTAATTAAGGAATTAGATATTTTCTGTTTCTTATTTAAGGAATAAATATAAAGCAATATTGTAATAATAGATATAATTATAAAAAATATTGATATACTAAATTGGAAACTATAAAAAATTTTTTGCTTATTTTTAGTTTTTTGCTTTGAAGATAATATTTGATTCATATTCTTCTCCTATAAACTTTTTAATAGTTTATGTAGAAAAGGCTTTTTTATTATATATATTTATGGTAATACTTCTAAAAAAACAAAATTTTTATATTATTTTCTTTTTACTTTAGGCATAACTTCAAATTTGATTTCAAAGCATTTGAAATCAAATAACTCATTTTTATCCAAGCAATCTAAATAGATATCCAATTCATCAAGATTTCTACATGCTGAAATAATTATAGGATTTAATTCATGTTTAAACATTAATTCTAATCCTAAGTCTAAAGCTTTTGAAAGGGATTGTTTTTCTTTTTTTCTCATTAAATAGAAAGCTTCTCTAAATCTTGAAATAGAAGGATTCTTAAACTTTTCTAAAGGGAGAATATATAAACTATTAACTACTTCTTGCATAACTTTGTAGGTATCTTTTGATGCT
Organism: uncultured Clostridium sp.; assembly: GCA_947245515.1. Taxonomy (GTDB): domain Bacteria; phylum Bacillota; class Clostridia; order TANB77; family CAG-508; genus CAG-269. The sequence goes on from CAMXQV010000049.1 coordinate 5,878, forward strand.
AAAAACGTTTTTTTTACTTCATCATAAAAAAAAGGAAGATACGCTTTTTGGGTTTTTTCAGAAATGTATAAAGTATTATTATCAGAGTGATTTAGTTCTATATTATTATCAAATTTGTTTTGCCAATTATCTTTTACAACTTTTTTCTGTGTTTTAATTTTTCTAAATTGATGTGGTAAAATTTGTAGAGTTTCTGATATTACAGTTGTTATTAAATTTTCATATTCAAAGGTTAAATTATATAAATGATCACTTTTTTTGTTATATTCAATTAATTCTGCTTTAATTTCATTATAGTTATATGACATATTTATATCATATAAAGATATTATATTTGTTAGCATAGTATTTAACGAATTAGTTTGGTTTTTGACATTTTCTAATATTTTAAAAGACTTTTTTAGTGTTTGGTTTATTTCATAGAATTTTGAGATATTTTTTTTACTTATGTAATTTGAATTACTTATTAGAGTATTTGTTAGATTTGTTAGATTGTTTTTTTTGGCTTCATATAGATTTTTGATATTTTGTATTCTATTAGTTTCTGATTGTATTTCAGAAATAAAATTATTTTTCATGAATTTATCTAAAGTTTCAAAATTATAAAAAAGCATAATTCCCTCCATAATTTATAATAATATCCATATTATATCATTTAAGTTTTATTTAATCAAATAACATAAGGCAATCGCTTAAAATTTTAATTATTTATTCGTATTTATAAAATCTACTCGCTCCCAAAGGCTTCTTAAACACAAACAAATAAATAATTAAAAATATTAAATATTACAATTTAATTACATACTTAAAGAAATATTGTTAATAAAAAATAATTATGATAAAATTAAAAGGGTATAAAAAGGAGAATAATATGTATAAGATTTATGACTTTAAGCAAAAAAGTAAAAAAATACATAAAATATACAAAATAATACAGAATATTTTTTATATAATAATTATGCCAATAATAATAATAAATATTACTTTAATAATAAAAACCTTTATAAATCCAGAAGAAATACCAGATTTTTTAGGATTTAAAAATTTTATAATAGTATCGCAAAGTATGGAACCAAATATAAAAGTAGGAGATGCTATATTTATAAAAGAAGTAGAAGAAACAGAACTAAAAGTTAATGACATTATATCCTTTCATGATGGTGCAGATATAAATACACATAGAATAAAAGATATAGTAGAAGAAAATGGAAAAAAAGTCTATACAACAAAAGGAGACAACAATAAAAGAGAAGATAAAAATAAAATAACTTATAAAGATATAGAAGGAAAATACCTTTTTCAAATAAACAATTTTGGAATAATAGCAAAAATATTAAAAAGTAAAATAACCTTAATAATTTTACTAATATTTGTTACTTTAAGTATAATTTTTAACTATAGAATATATAAACGTCAACAAGAAAGAGATATAAAAAGAAGAAACTATGAAAAAATACATCAATTACAAGAAAAAATATAAAATATACGAAAATTGAAAGAAGGAATAAAAATGAATAAGAAAATTAGTCTTATAGTTAAGTTCATAATAATTTTAAGTATTTTAGTCTTGGCATATATAGGATATTTAGCAATTGAACATAACTATATACCTAAAGTACAATATGAATTAAAAAAGGAAGAAGAAACAACACCTCCAGTTGCTAAAAAGGAGATAGAATATAGAGTATTAGATAATACAGATACAAACATAAAAGGGGTATTAACAATTTTTGATCCAGATGGAATACAAGATATAGAATATATTGATACAAAGGGAGAAAAAATTGTTTTAAATTGTTATGGAAAATCAAGTGTTAGTATGGATTATAATACTATACTAGATACTAAATATGATTTTAAAGTTACAACACCTAATAATACAAAAACTTTAAATTTAACCTTAACTCAAAAGGATATAGATGGATATATACAAATTTCTCCTGGAGCATCCTTAGAAGAGTATAACACTGCTAGTATTGAATATAACAATGTTGAACCTGTAACTAAATATTATAAAATAGGTGATTTTGATGATAATTGGATACAATATACAGATGAAATAGATATTTCATATTTACATTATACTGGAAAAGATAGCAACCAAGTAAAAATATATGCAAAAGAAGTAGATCCTAATGGTAATACAATAATAAATAATAAAATATTAGAAATTTCGAGTGATAAAAAAAGAAAATTAGATATCTTTAGTCATTTTGAAAAATATGAAAAAACAGGTATGACTTTACAAGATTATGGTTTCTCAGTAGTAAGTACATCAAATGCTCAAACTTATGGCTTTGAAAAACGATATTTCTGTGCGGGGCATTGGTATCATACTGCTTCATGGTCAGGAGTATTCAAGTTAGATTTTACAAAACAATTAAAAGCTTCAAATTTTGAAAGTTTAAATGGATCACAGCTTATTGCAGGATTTATATATTATATACAAAATGGAAAATCATCATGTTATTCAAATATAGAAATACATTATGAAGATGGAACAAGTGAAACTATTTCACCTCAATGGGGTGGAAAAGCCTACGATTGTTCAGGAGATATTAAAGGCAAAAAAATAAATCATGTATTATTTAATATATGGGGATATGATGGTGATGCGTCTAGTTCTTATGGATATTTAAGAGATTTAGAAATAGTAGGAATAGAACAACCAATAGCACAAGCTTTTGATTATTAAAGTTATACTTTTTTAGATTAATAATCACAGAAAAGTTATAGAAGACCTAGTAAAATATTGTGAATTTTATACAAGAAGGGGGAAAAATTTTTAAATGAGTAAAAAGGTAAATCTTGTAGTTAAATTTTTAATAATTATAAGTATTTTAGTTTTAGCATATATAGGATATTTAGCAATTGAGCATAACTATATATCAAAAGTACAATATGAACTAAAAAATGAGGAAGAAACGACACTTCCAGTTGTTAAAAAAGGAATAGATTATAGAGTATTAGATAACACAGAAAGATTAATAAAAGGTGTAGTAACAATTTCAGATCCAGATGGAATACAAACAGTAGAATATACAGATATAAATGGAGAAAATGCTATAATAAACTGTTATGGTAAAAATAAGGTAAGTATTGATTATAATACAATACTTGAAACAAACTATGACTTTAAAGTAAATAATTCAACAAAAGAAGAAACTTTAACTGTAAAATTGACTCAAGATGATATTGATGGATATGTAGGAATTTCTCCAGGAAATTCTTTAGAAGATTACAACACTGCTATTATTGAATATAATAATGTTGAGCCTGTAACTAAATATTATAAAATAGGTGATTTTGATGATAATTGGATACAATATACAGATGAAATAGATATTTCATATTTACATTATACTGAAAAAGGTAGTAACCAAGTAAAAATATATGCAAAAGAAGTAGATCCTAATGGTAATACGATAATAAATAATAAAATATTAGAAATTTCTAGTGATAAAAAAAGAAAAATGGATGTATTTAGTCATTTTGAAAAATATCAAAAGGATGGTATGAGTTTAGAAGATTATGGTTTCTCAGTTGTAAGTACATCTAATTGTGAAACTTTTGGTTTTGCATCAAGATATTTCTGTGCTGGACATTGGTATCATAGAGCATCATGGTCTGCGGTATTCAAGTTAGACTTTACAAAATTTAAAAACTTAAATACATCAGAAATTAGTGCTGGATTTATTTATTGGTTGGAAAATGGAAAATCATCATGTTATTCAAATATAGAGATACATTATGAAGATGGAACAAGTGAAACTGTTTCACCTCAATGGAGTGGAAAAGCTTATGAATGTTTAGGTGATATAAAAGGAAAAAATGTAAACCATATTTTATTTAATATATGGGGATATGATGGCTGGGACTCTAGTTCTTATGGATATTTAAGAGATTTAGAAATAAGAGGAATAGAACAACCAATAGCACAAGATTTTGATTATTAAATATAATATGAAAGGAGGAAATATAGTACTTATGGATGTAAAAGATAAAAAAATAGGATTTGTTTTAACAGGTTCTTTTTGTACCTTTAGTAAGGTAATACCAATAATAAAGAAATTGGTAGATTTACAAGCAGAAGTAATACCAATTATGTCTTTTAATAGTTATAATTTAGATACAAAATTTGGAAAGGCTGAAGATTTTATAAAGGATATACAGGAAATTACAGGTAAAGAAATTATTCACTCTATCCAAGGAGCAGAACCAATAGGACCAAAAAAAATGACAGATATTATGGTTATTGCTCCTTGCTCACGGTAATACAATGTCAAAGCTTGCTTGTGATATAATAGATACACCAGCTACAATGGCTGCAAAATCTCATTTAAGAAATGGTTTCCCTTTAGTTATTGCTCCTTCAACTAATAATGGATTAAGTGGAAATGCAGAGAACATAGGTAAGTTATTAAATAGAAGAAATTATTTTTTTGTTCCCTTTAAACAGGATAATCCAATTACAAAACCACGTTCAATTGTTTTTGATTCAGATTATATCATTAGAACTATTGAACTTGCTTTAGAAGGTGAACAAATTAGTCCTATATTATTATAAGTTATTAAAGCAATTGCTTAAAATCAAATATTAATTGAATTTTAAGCGATTGTTTTAAATTTTGAGTTTCCACTTCCTTAAATTTAAAATTCAAATCTATAAATTTCTTGCAAGAAAAAACTGTATATGATATAAATAAGAAAAAAAGAAATTTATTTAAGGATGAAAAGTTGAAAAATAATTATAATTTTGGCGTTGTCAAACTGGTTTCTCTAGCAAAAATTTAATTCTTTTCCAACTAGATATGTGCCTTAGGAAGGAAATTAAATATGGTAGAGTATTTTAATGTATTAAATGAAAGAGGAAAATATACAGGTGAAATAGAAAGTAGGGAAAAATGCCATAAAAATGGACTATGGCATAAAGCAGTAGCATTATTTATAATAAACAATAAAGGACAAGTTTTATTGCAAAAAAGAAGCAAAAATAAAAAGCTATGGCCAAATATGTGGGATATTACAGCAGGAGGACATGTATTAGCAGGAGAATTTGGATTTCAAACAGTAATAAGAGAAACAAAAGAAGAAATAGGAATTGATGTAAGCAAAAAAGATATTACCTTTATAGGAGCATCAATATCAAGCAATCAAAAAGGAGAAATAATAAATAACCACTTTAATGAATATTATATAGTAAATAGTGATGTTGATGAAAAAAGCTTGAAATTGCAGGAAGAAGAAGTATCAGAAGTAAAATGGATAGATAAAGAAGAAATAATAAAAAGAATACAAAATAAATATGATGGAATAACTGATAAACAAGGATGTTGGGAATATTTATTAGAATATTATAAATGGTTAGAAAAACAATAAAAAATACAAAGGTCAAGGAGAGAAAAATGAATTGGAATTTAACAGATATTTTTAAAAATAATGAAGAATACGAAAATATGAAAAAAAGTCTATTAAAAAACTTAGACGAAATCGAAAAATATAAAGGGAAACTATGTGAAAATGCAAATAATTTATATTCTTGTTATAAACTAGAAGAACAAGCTTTACAAGAATATGAAAGAATATATGCATATGCAATGTTAAAATATCATGTAGACATGTCAAATCAAGAAAGTATAAAGCTATTTAAAGAAGCAGAGAACCTAGGAACAACGTTTGAGACAAAGACTTCCTTTATATCACCAGAGTTAACTTATGCAGATGAAGAAAAAATAAAACAATATATTGAAATGAATAAAGAATTAGAGCCATATAAAAGGGACATATTAGATACTTTAGAATTAAAAAAACATACTTTAAGTCAAGAAGCAGAAGATATTCTAGCAAAATACTCAGAAGTATTTTCAGCTCCAGAAAATACTTTTGATATATTAACAAATGCAGAATTTAAATTTGGAACTTTAACAAACGAAGATGGGGAAGAGGTAGAATTAACAGAAAGTAATTTTAGTATATACCTAAGAAGCAAACAAGAAAAAGTAAGAAAAAGTGCATTTAAATTAATGTACAAAAAATATAGTGAATATATAAATACTATATCAGAATTATATTTAGCAAATGTCAAAACAAACGTTATAACAAGCAAATTAAGAAACTATAATTCAAGTTTAGAAAAAGCAGTAATACATGATGATGCAAGTGTAAAAGTATATACTTCTTTAATAGAAGCAATAGATGAAAATATAGAAGCAAATTATGAATTTTTAGACCTAAAAAAGAAGTTACTAGATGTAAAAGAAATGCATATGTATGATTTATATGTAAATCCCTTTGAACAAGAAAAAGATGAAATTACCTATGAACAAGCAAAAAATGAAGTATTGAAAGCTTTAAGTATATTAGGACAAGAATATACAAAATTATTAAATATTGCCTTTGATAATAATTGGATAGATGTTAAAGCAAAGCCAAACAAAAGAAGTGGTGCATATAGTATGGGAGTATATGGAATTCATCCTTTTGTATTAACTAATTTTGTAAATTCAAAAAGAGATGTAAGTACAATTGCACATGAATTAGGTCATAGCTTACACACATATTATTCAAATAAAAATCAAAATATAATAGATGCAAACTATACTTTAATGGTAGCTGAAGTAGCTTCAACTGTTAATGAATTATTATTGGCATATTATCAAATAGAAAATGAACCAGATAAAAGAAAAAAAGCTGAGATTTTATATGAACAATTAGATATGATTAGAGCAACCTTCTTTAGGCAAGCTATGTTTGCAGAATTTGAAAAAGATGTTCATGAAAAAGAAGAAGATGGAATTTCTCTTTCATCTGAGGATTTAGACAATATTTATTATAAATTAAATGAAAAATATTTTGGAAGTAATGTAAAAATTGATAAAGAAATACAATATGAATGGGCTAGAATTCCACACTTTTATACAGATTTTTATGTATATAAATATGCGACAGGAATATCAGCAGCAATTTTAATATCAAACAATATTATAAAACAAGGAAAACCATATGTAGAAAGATATATTGAGATGCTTAAACAAGGATGTTCTAAAAAATCTATTGATTTACTAAAAATGGTAGATGTTGACTTAGAAGCAAAGGAGACTTATGTTAATACAATAAAATTTTATAAAGAAAAAATTGAAGAACTAAACTCATATTATAAATAAAATATTAGGAGAAATTTAATGGAAGAAAAAGAAGTAACAAAAGTAAACCAAGAAAAAAAGAGTTTTGCTATCTTAGGAATTAGTATTTGGAGAATACTAGCATATTTTATTATCTATAGTATTTTAGGCTATGTAATAGAAACCTTATTTGGTATTGTAACAAAAGGTGTTTGGGAGAGTAGAAAAAGTTTTTTATATGGTTCTTTTTGTGCAATATATGGTGTTGGTGCTGTAATCATGGTTGTTTTACTACACAAATATATAAAAAAATATAATACTTTATTTGTAGCTGGTTTTATTATTGGTTCTGTTGTAGAATATGTGGTTAGTCTTTTGGGTGAAATGCTTTTAAACGTTAAGTGGTGGGACTATTCTAATATGCCACTTAATATTGATGGAAGAATTTGTGTATATTTTTCTATATTTTGGGGATTTTTAGCAATATATCTAATTTGCTCTGTAAATCCTAAAGTTGACAGATTAATTAATTGGATTAAGTCAAAATTTACTTGTGATTCTTATTATATTTTAAAAATTTTGACTAGTATTATAATTCTTATTATGTTTGTTGATTGTATAGTTACTGGTATTGCTATTAATTTCTTTTTGGTTAGAATGAAAGTTGAGAATAATTTGAATGTGCCAAACATAGAAAAAATTACTGATTTTTATAACGAAATTTATAGTGATGAAAAATTGGCTAATTTTATTTATAAGTATTTTGGCAATGAAAAAGTTTTAAAGGCTTTTCCTAATTTGAAAGTTCAAGATGTTGATGGTAATATTATTTATATGGATAGCTTGTTGCCAGATATTCAACCTTACTATTTAAAAATACATGATAAAAATCCTCATGTTAAATAAATTTTGTCTATGTAAATAAACGATACTTTTCGATTGCCATAATGTTCTGTCAATAATTTTTGAAAATGTCCCAAAAATTTCTAAACATTAACGGAAAAAT